>JAOZVH010000275.1 GCA_029938235.1 Bacteroidales bacterium | reverse complement strand
TTAAAATTAAAAAAAAATTTTTTTTTCAATAAAATGCGTATTTTTTAATGATTTTGAAAATTAAAAAAAAATTATTTTTCAATAAAATGCGTATTTTTTAATGGTTTTTAAAATTAAAAAAAATTTTTTTCAATAAAATGCGGATTTTTTAATGATTTTTGAAAATTTAAAAAAAATTATTTTAATAAAAATGCTGAATTTTAATGTTTTTTGAAAATTAAAAAAAAATTTATTTTTAATAAAATGTGTATTTTTTAATGATTTTTAAAATTTAAAAAAAATATTTTAAAAAAAAAACATTAAAATTTTGGCGTTTTTTGGAAAAATTTTTTTATTTTGAAATTAAAAATATTGAAATTTTGGACGATTTTTTGAAAAAAATTTTTTTTTAACATTGGAGGTTTTTTTTAAAACCTCCAATGTTTAGACACCACATAGGAATGAATATAAAATAAAAAAAGAAAATAAGTAATAACAACAATAATGACGCTTTCGAAATGGAATAAAAAAATATTTGAAAAAAATTAAATAAATATTAATTTTTTTTATATTTGCTTAAATTTTCTTTAATCTGGATGTGTGTATGAATGAGAATATAAATAAATATATTAGAATACTTTATATAATTTGCTTTACACAAAGCAGACAGTTAGTGTTGATTTAAAATAATAAAAGATGGGGAAACAAACAAATTTAAAAAAATGTCAATTTTGTGGTGAAAATATTTTACAAACAGCAACAGTTTGCAAATATTGCAATAGAGAACAATTGACAAATAAACAGTTTACTAAATATCATGAAGAATTGGCATGGAATAAAATAAGGTCTATTTGGACTATTATAGCAATAATCTTTGCATCCACAATGCAATGGTGGATTGGAGTAATTTTTTTATTTATTTTAATAGGAATTGTTGAATTTTACTTTAAAACCCAAATTAAAAATTTAACAACTCTAGAAATATTGAATAATTATAATAAGATGAAGAAAAAAAAAAGAAGGGAAAATATTATTATAAGTAGTATAATTGTTGCAGTAATTGTAATCTTAATATTTTCAAACCCATCAAAAGATGATTTTAATCAATATTTAAAATCAAACATAAGCAATATTATCAGCGAAAAAACAAATTTTTCGAATTCAATAATGAACTTAGTTATTGATAAAATTAGTGACTATTTACCGTCAGAGTTAGATTATCTTGTCAAAGAAGATAATTATTATTTATTTAGTATTTACACAATAGATTTTTCTACTTTTAGTAAAAAAAATAACAAAATTATTTTTATAGGAGTGTTTAAAAATTTTATTCTTATACAGTAATTAAATACAAGAATTATGAAAAATATATTTGATAATAGAAAATACAAAAAATTACTTAAAAATATTGGTAAAACCTTTCTGTCTGCGAGAAAACGAGCTTTTACTGCCGTTAATGCTGAATTAACAGTAGGAAATTGGCAAACAGGAAAATATATTGTAGAATATGAGCAAGATGGAAAAATTAAAGCTGAATATGGGAAGAAACTAATTTTACAAATGTCCCGAGATTTAAGTTTAAGATACGGTAAAGGTTTTAATAAGAGTAATCTTGTGTATATGAGATTGTTTTATGTAAAATATCCAAAAGGTGTGACAGCGTCCCACCTTTTGAGTTGGTCTCATTATTACGAACTTTTAAAAATTAGCGATGATACAGAAAGAGATTTTTACGAGCAACAGATAATTATTGAAAATTGGAGTGTTAGAGAATTGAGAAGACAAAAACGAACGGCACTATTTCAACGAATTGCACTCAGTAAAGATAAAAAACAAATTTTAGAATTATCAAAGAAAGGACATTTACTAAAAGATGAAACAGATATTGAAAAAAATCCTTTTGTTTTTGAATTTTTAGGTGCACCTGAGAATAACACATATACAGAAACAGAACTCGAAACTAAGTTGATTAACAATTTGCAGCAATTCCTACTTGAATTAGGAAAAGGATTTGCATTTGTTGGAAGACAATACAGAATAATGCTTGCAAATAAGCATTTTTATGTAGATTTAGTATTTTATCATTATATTCTTGATTGCTTCGTTTTAATTGATTTAAAAATAAATGAAGTTGAACATAAAGATATTGGACAAATGATAACTTATCTAAATTTTTTCAATGCCGAAGTCAAAAAAAAACAGATAAAGAGACAATTGGAATAATTTTAACATCAGGTAAAGATGACATTTTTGTAGAATATGCAACAGAAACAGTTACAAATAAATTGACTGTTTCTGAATACACTTTATATTTACCAGATAAGAAATTATTAAAACAAAAAGTGAAAGAAATTCTTGATAACGAATAGGTCGTCAAGAATTTTATCAATAGCTTTTACATATCGTTTTGGAAAAAATGAATACAAAAAGAAAAAAAAGAAAATAAGTAATAACAACAATAATGACGCTTTCGAAATGGAATAAAAAAATATTTGAAAAAAACTTGGAAATATTTTTTTTATTAAATTTTTTATTTTATTTTGTAAAGATTATTTTTAATTGAGTATGGGTATATGACATAAAATAATATAAATATAATTAGAATGCTTTATGTAACAGAAGGTGCATAAAGCCACCTGTTAGCGGTAATTGCCAGAACTAACAAAAAAATGAATTAAAACATAATCTTTACAAAAAAATATGCCAGATAATTATATACATGAATTAACAAATTTTTTAAAAGAAAATAATATTCCTGCAATCGAAAAAAAAGAAACAACATTTCTTGAAATAGCGAGACAACCGCATTATGAAAATGTTATTTCAAATATTTATGCTTTTTTTCTAAATCCTTATGAAAAACATAAATTAGATGAACTTTTTATTTCAAGTCTCTTGCACTTGATTGAAAAAAAGGTCGTGATAAATAATTTACAAAAGCAAATCAGTTTTTCAAATGATTTTGAAATTGAAAGAGAAAAAGGAACAGAAGGACGAAAACGAATAGATTTGTTGATAACAGATAATGAAAATGTTATAATAATTGAAAGCAAAATATACCACGAACTTAATAATCCTTTGGGAACATATTGGAACTCTAAAAGATTGCCAAAAGTATCTGATGAAAAGAAAATCGGTATTATTTTGACATTATGGCAACAAAACTCAAATAATAAAAATTACATAAACATCACTCATATAGAATGGTTAGATGAAATATTTGAACATATAAAGCCTTATAAAGAAGAAAATAAAGATAATAAATTTATTGTTTTTCTTGAAGATTTATACCAAAATATTAAAAACCTTACAAATAAAATGAAAGAAAAAGAAATTGAATTTTACAAAAATAATGTTTCAAAAGTTAATAAAGCAGTAGATTTAAAATTTGCGATAAGAAATCACATTATTAATGAAGTCGAACGTGCTTGTGGTTTACTGGATAAAAAACTATCATTAGATAAAATAAGTCGTCATAAATATAATCAAAAAAGATTACGCTATTATAGGTCAAAAAAAGACAAAAATTTAGTAATAACTGTTGTTTTTGAAAAACTTTTAAATGAAAAAGGAGAACTTTACATAATAGTAGAACTTCAACATAAGTCAATAAAAAAAATTCAGGAAAAATATGATGAAATAACAAGAGATTTAGAAGGGACACTAAATATTAGTTTCAAAACAACAAATAAAAATTATGCTCATTTTGCACATATATCTGATTGCAAACCGAATGCCGAAGAAATTGAAAATTTAAGTCTGTATATTGTGCGAAAAATTAAAGAAAATCATATTCTTCAAATATTCAACAAAATAGAAGATAATTTATAAAATATGAATACCCTTAATGCGTCAAGCGTCCACGCCATAGCCGTCAGTCTAAGGACTTAAATTATTGATTT
>JAOZVH010000274.1 GCA_029938235.1 Bacteroidales bacterium | reverse complement strand
TTTCTTAATCAAGCATTACAATTTTTAATAAAAGAACACAAATTTATTGATGATTTAACGGCAGAGCTAACAAAACAAAAAATTCGTTTATTTGATACTGACAAAAATATCCTCGAAAATAATTTATATGGAGTGGATATTAATGACGAATCTGTAGAAATTGCAAAACTTTCACTCTGGCTGAGAACCGCAAAAAAAGGTAGAAAATTATCTAATTTAAATAAAAATATTAAATGCGGAAATTCTTTAATTGATGATAAAAAAATAGAAAAAGAAAAAGCATTCAATTGGAATATAGAATTTAAGGAAATTATGAAAAACGGTGGTTTTGACATAGTTATAGGAAATCCACCGTATTTTAATATTCAAACATTAGGCAGAAAATCAAAAATTGCTCAATCAATTCAAGATAATTATCCTGAAATATGGCAAGATAAAAGTGATATTATTTTTTATTTTATTGCGAAAGCAATTGAACTATCAAAAAATAAAATTTCTTTTATTGTTTCAAATGCTTTTTTATTTTCAGATAAAGCGAAAAAATTAAGAAATTTTATTTTAGATAATACAAATTTTACAAAAATTACTAACTTCGAACGTTATATGGTTTTTGAAGATGCTTTAATAACAACTGCAATTATTGAACTGGATAAAAATAAATCTAAGAAAAAAACATTAGCATATTCTTTCAAAAATAAAAAATATAAACAAGAGGAAATTTCAAGTTTTTTAAATTTAGATAAAAATTATTTTAGTGTAAATTTTGAAAAAAATAAAGTATTTGCATTAGTAAATAATAAAATTAGTAAAATAAATGAAAAAATCGACAATAATTATCCGAAAATAAAAGATATTATAAAAATTGGAAAAGGAATGGAAACAGCAGCAAATAAAGTTTTTATTTTTAATAATTATCCATTTCAATTTCCAAAAGAATTTATAAAAAAAAGAATGAGCGGAGAAATTATAAAAAAATATGGAATTGAAAATTTAAAAGAATATATTTTATATTTTGAAAATATAGAAAATTTCGACGAACTTACAAAATCAATTCAAAATCACCTATTAAAAAATAAAAAGTTTTTAGAAAATAGAGCTGATAAAAAAAGACGAAAAACTGCGAAATGGTGGAATTATACATTTCCAATGCATAAAAATTTTTATCATTTAGATAAAATTTTTTGTTCTTATCGAGCGAAGGAAAATATATTTTGTTTTGATGATAGTAATGAATATATTGGTTTAACAAATACGACGGTTATTTTTGATACAAATGAAAATATTAATTTAAAATATTTATTGACTTGTTTGAATTCAAAAGTTTTAAATTTTAGGTATAAAAGTATAGGAAAACAAACTGGAAGTGGAGTTTTTGAATATGTTCCAAATGCTGTTGAAAAATTACCAATTCCAGAAATTTCAAAAGAAAAACAAAAGCCTTTTATAGAAAAATCAGATAAAATGATTTCCTTGCATAAAAAATTAGAATTTGAAAAGCATAATTTTCTAAAAACTTTACAAGAGGAAAAAGGCATAATCAAATTAACAAAAAAATTACAAAATTTTCAACTTTTGAAATATGATGAATTTAAAAATAATTTGCGAAAGCAAAAAATAAAAATTAAATTAGGTTCAGAAAACAACGAATGGCGAGAATATTTTGAAAAAACAAAAGAAAAAATAAATCATTTACAAATTCAAATTGATAAAACCGATAAAATAATTGATAAAATGGTTTACAAATTATATAAATTAAACGAAGAAGAAATTAAAATAATTTGCGAAAATTAAGAAAAAAATTTTTTTTTATAATTATTTTTTTTATTTTTTAGCAAATTAAAATTTTCTAAATTATCAAAATAATAATTTTTTAAACAAATTAAAATGGACGTAAAATTAAGTCAAGCAGTAAAAATATTTTTTGGACAATCTTCTCTTGAAATGGTTTATATTGAAGCAATTGCTAATTCTTTAGATGCAAAAGCAACAGAAATAAATATTGATATTTATGCAAAATCATATAAAGATGTTAAAACTTTGGTTCTTGAGATAAAAGATAATGGAATTGGTTTTACGGAAAAACGATATAAAAAATTTTGTAGATTGTTCGATGTAGAAGAAAATTCACACAAAGGTTTGGGACGGCTTGTTTATCCTTGTTATTTTGATAAAATAGAAATTGAAAGTATATTCAATAAAACACAAAAAAGAAATTTTGCATTTACCGAAGAATTAAACGAGAATAATAGTAAAATTAATAAAGTAAAAGAACAAAAAAATGGAACAATAATAAAAATGAGTAATTATACTCTGACTAAATTATATTCTCATAATTTTATTCAACCAAAATATTTAAAACAAAGAATATTAGAAGAGTTTTATCCAATATTTTTTTCACAAAAGCAACAAAAAAATAATTTAGTTATCTCAATTAATTCAAAAATTGAGAATTTAATTTTAAGTGAAAAAATAATATTATCAAAAGATATTCCTATTCTGAATAAAGTTAAATTGGATATTCCTATTGATTTTTTTTGTAACTTTTATTTATATTATTATATTCAAAAAGTAAAAGTATGTGAGAGCTCATTAATTACCGCTGTTAATGTAGACCACCGAACAAAGAAAATAGAAATAATAGCTAATGAAAACATACCAAAAAATTATAAAATGGTTTTTCTTTTATTTTCTAATTGGTTTACAGGAAAGATAGATTTTTCAAGACAAAGTTTGAATATTTCGAATAAAGAATTGAAAGATATACAAATAATGTTTAAAAAAAAAGTAGCTTCAATAATAGAAAAAGAAATACCCGAAATAAAAAACCGTAACAAACAAACTAAAAATAATCTTATAAATAAATATCCACATCTTAGTGGTTATTTTATTAATGAAAATATTGGTTACAATTCAAGGTCTGATATTTTAAAAAAAGCACAAGAAGATTTTTTTATAGACCAAAAAAAATTACTCGAAGCAACTTCTTTAACAGATGAACAGTTTGAAAAATCTATTGAAATATCATCGATAGCTTTAACAGAGTATATATTATTTAGACAATTAACGATAGATAAATTAAAAAAATCTACAAAAGAAAATAGTGAAGCTGAACTACATAAGTTATTTGCTACAATGAAAGTGAAATTTGAAAAAAAAAACTTTGTAAATGACTTATACAGAAATAATGCATGGCTACTTGATGATAAATATATGACTTACGAGACCATCTTGAGTGATAAAGAAATGGGAGATTTAATTAAATTTATCACCGAAGATGAAAATACAGAAAGAGATGCTGGTAGACATGATATGGCTCTTGTTTTTTCAAATAACCCAAATAATGAAATCCCTTTCGATATAGTAATTGTTGAGTTAAAAAAACGAGGAATTTCTCTTGAAGAAAATGAAAAAGTTATAACACAACTTGAAAAACGAGCAAGAAAATTAATGAAATACTTCAAAAATAAAATTCAACGTATTTGGTATTATGGTATAATTGAGTTTAATGATGATATAGAACTTGCTCTGACGGGTGAATATACAGAGTTATATTCTTCAGGTAAAATGTATTATAGAGAAACAAATGTTGCTATTCAATTAAATCCAAAAATTATTTTACCAATTGGTGTTTTTATTTGGGACATTGATGCAGTAATAGAAGATGCAGATGCAAGAAATTCTGCATTTTTAAATCTTATAAAAAGTAAATTCATTTATTAAATTTAAAATATTGAAATTTTGGACGAATTTGGAAAAAAATTTTTTTATCTTGAGATTAAAAAATATTGAAATTTTGGACGAATTTGAAAAAATTTTTTTATTTTGAAATTAAAATATTTAAAATTTTCGGCGATTTTTGAAAAAAAAATTTTTTTTAATTGAAATTAAAAAATATTAAAATTTTG
>JAOZVH010000273.1 GCA_029938235.1 Bacteroidales bacterium | reverse complement strand
ATGACACCCAGCACAATGTTGTGTGCATTTCATTCTATATCAGGTTAATAATATCATTATTTGCTATTTTAAGTTTTTTTCTTGTTTCGGCTTTTGAATAAACAGCTTCTTTAATTTTATCACCTATTTTATTTTGGATTTCTAAGGGTGGCAATATTATTTTCACTTTTTTTAAATCTGATGACCTAATACTTTGAAGGATTGAACCGCTTGAAATTCTTTCTAATTGTAATTGTCCATACTCCGAATTTAAAAATGCAACGAGATAATATTGATTTACTCTCTTTAAATCAACGTGAATATTTATTAAAAAACCAGAAGCTACACCGTTTACTAAATCAGGTGGAACATTTGCCGAAATTCCTGCATTTCCAGCTCTTGTCATTACAATAGTTTCTTCTGAAACGAGATTTTTATCAACGTCTCTGTTAGTAATTAAATCTTTTCTTATGTATTTTAGATTTTCAAAGTTTATTCCCTCTTTTGTTATACTTTTTACAAGAATATATGGAATACCGTTTTCTTTTTCAACATAAATTGAAGCATCATCAATATTTGCTCCGTTATGAACAGTTTTTATAATATCGTTTAATGCAACTGTTTCGTATTTGCTTTTATCTAAATTAACTAAGTTATCTACGTATTTTTGCAAATACCTTTTTGCTACAAAACTTTTTTCCAAAAAACTTTGTTTTATAAAAAAGTTACTTTCATTAGTTTTTTTATTATTGTATAAATCAGCAACTTTTGAAATATCATCTTCTGGGATATATCTACCTTTTTTGTCATGTCCGCAATATTTATTTATTGAAATAAACAAATCTTCATTTTTATCCTTTTTCCCTTTTTGTATAAAAAGAACACTTGTATTTATTGTAACATTTGGGCTAAAAGTTTCAAATGGTAGCTCTACAATTGCAAATAAATTTCCTTTTTCTGTTATATATTGTCGCAAATATGTTTCTCTTTCGTTGCCGAGAATACCGCTTGGTAAAACCATTGCCATTTTTCCACCATCTTTTAATAATGATAAACAACGTTCTATAAATAAGACTTGTGGCTCTTCTCTTTCTTTAAGTTTTCGAGTTTTAATCCATTTTTCTGTTTTCTTATCTAATTTCCATTTGTAACCAAATTCATACTGCTGTAATTTATCTTTCCCTTCAACCGGAATTTTACTACCAAAAGGCGGATTTGTTATTAGAACATCAAATTCTCCAAATTTTATTTTATTTTGCATTTCGCTGTTCCATGTTTCAGGTTGTTCAAGAGTATCTGCACAAAATATGCCTGTTGTTCCATCTCCTATTAAATTCATATAGGCTTTTGCAACTTTGCTTAAAAAATAATCTTTATCAATTCCTCTGAAATTTCTCGCCGCAGTATCTATTTTTTTATGTTCAATTTGAACGTCTGTCCAAGCAAGTTCTCTATATTTAGTGTCGATTTTAGTCCAAACGTGTTTAAGTGCGTCAATTAGAAAGCCTCCACTTCCGCAGGCAGGGTCAATTATTTTGTCGTTTTCATCTGGTGAGAGTATTTCAACAATCATTTTTACAACATTTCTTGGTGTAAAAAATTGACCCTGTCCGCCTTTTAGTGCGTGTCCGATAAAAGTTTCAAAAGCGTCAGCTACAACGTCTCGCTCACTATTCATTAGCGAATAATATTGCAACTCTCCAACAACATAAACTATTGATTTTGTGTCAAGTATAATTTTATCCTCTTTTTCAAAAACTTCTATTTGGCTTGTTTTTACTTCGTTAAATAAATCAAGTATCCGTTTTTCTATTTCTTTTGGGCTTTCATCAGGTTCTGCTCTAAAACGAACTATATTTTGAGGTGCAGTATATTTTTCATCGTATAATTTGCAAAAAATAAGATTGATTAATTGTTGAGCGAGAACTTCATCTCTTGTAGCTCCTATGGTGTTTGCAGCAAGATAATTTCTTATTGATTTAAAAATTAATTTTAAGTTATGGGTAGGTCTTAGTTCTGATTTTTTAAGTCGTCCTATATCTGCAAGACTTTGACCGCCAAGAGGTATATTTGGTATTTCATCAAATAAAACTTTTCCGTCTTTTTCTTTTTTATGTAAAAATAATCGTTCTTCTCCATTGAACCACACCCCAAATTCAGCTCTTGATAATCGTAAATAATCTTCTAATTGACTTCTTCCGTCTTTACGTTTCTTTTTTTTACATTCAATAATTATGTAAACTTCATTTTCTCTTTTATCATTATTTTTAAAAACTGCAATATCAACAGGATATTTCCCACTTGTGTCTGATGGTCTTGATTTTACTCTAAATTGTGGGTGAGTTGTTATTTGTTCTTTCGTATAATTATAATCTTCTACAAGTTGTCGTGCGAAAACTTGAACCGCATCAATTTCTTCGGGTGTTGCAATAACTTCTAATCCTGAAATATAGTCTATTATTTTATTTTTTTTTGCCATAATTTTTTATTTTTTTTGTTACTGCAAATTTAACATTTTATTTGGTTTTATTGTCTTTTTTAGTTGCACACAACGGAAATGGGCTTATGGCGTTTATTTTTTTGTGTTTTTGAGGTGCGAAGCACCGAAAAAGCACAAAAAAATAAATGACATTAAGCCCAATGATATAGGCTTTTTTTCTATTTTGTCAATATATATAATTGTTCTTTTATATATTTTTTGTTTTTTGCTTGTCCGTTATTGTTGCTTTTAAATCGTAAATAATCATATTCTACAAGTTCTAAATCTCCATATTTTTTCATTAGTTTAGATATTTTATCTTGTGGCATAATTCCTTCATTATTATAACTTAAAAGCAAATGTTTATAGTTTTTTGATTGTAAAATTTTTTCTAATTCTATCAGTCCTTTATCTCTATTGCAAAAAACAGATTTCTGCTTTTCATAATTTCTCATTCCTGAAACACCTTTTATTTCTGGACTGTCATATTTTGCAATTGTTTCAAGTAAATGATAATTAGGTGCATATTGTCGTTGATTATATGGTGGGTCAAGATAAATTATATCAAATTCAAATTTATCTAATAATTCCACACTATTTTGGTTAAAAGCATAATTTTTCTGTTCGTTTTGTAGTAGTTTTATTGGTTTAAGTTCAAGTTTTTTTAATGCTCTAACATCCCAATCTTTTTTAAAAGCGGCATAAACTCCAAGAATATTTGCATAAAAAGGCACACTTTCAATTAAAACAGTAAGTAAAATAAAATATTCATTTTCATTGATTAAATTTTCTATTTTCCATTCTTCTATTTTTTGTCTAATTGCATCAATTTTTTTTCCGTTTTCATCAATAAAATACATTCTTGGTTGTTCCAAGTTTTTTGTTCCTTCTGGTGTGTAATTTTTATAAACAAAACCATCAACTCCCTGTAAATTATTCAAATATCCATAAACTAAATCTAATTCGCTTGCAAACAAAGTTTTAGATTGTATTTTAATAGATTGCAATAATTTTTCAAACTTTGGAATTTCATTATTTTCTATGTATGCTTTTTGTAAAACATAACTAAAATATAATAAATCAGATGAAACGACTTGATAATCTTTTGTTTTAAAAAAACGACCTACATTTGAAGTTCCTGCAAAAAAATCAAAAAAACGTTTTCCTTTTATTTCTTTTTCCTGAATTTTAGAATAAATCCACTCGACTAATTTCTCTTTATTTCCTATAAATCTCATTAATTCCAAAAATCTAAAAGGTTTTTAATTGCGTCTTTGAATAAATCTGGTGCTTTAATACCAAGTATTAAACCGCCATTTTTGTTTAGTAAAAAACCAATTTCAATTTCGATAATTTCATCATTATCACTGCCGTATAAAACAACTGTTCTTGTGATTGAAAATTTTGGATAATATTTATGAATGTAATCTTCTTCAATATAATTGTAGTTGTTTAGCTCTTCAATA
>JAOZVH010000076.1 GCA_029938235.1 Bacteroidales bacterium | reverse complement strand
TAAAAAAAATTTTTTTCAAAAAACGTCCAAAATTTCAATGTTTTTAAAATCAAAATAAAAAAAATTTTTTTCAAAAACGTCCAAAATTTCAATGTTTTTTAATTTAAAATTAAAAAAAAAATTTTTTTTCAAAAATCGTCCAAAAATTTTAATGTTTTTAAAATCAAAATAAAAAATTTTTTTCAAAAATCGTCCAAAATTTCAATGTTTTTTAATTTTAAATTAAAAAAAAAATTCAAAAATGTCCAAATTTTTAACAAAATTTTAAATTATTTTCTTTCTGTTTTCAATTCTAATGAGAAATCTAAAAATATTAATTTTTTTTTGAAAAAAAATTATGAAAAAATTTAAAAATATAATTTTTTTTTGAAAAAAAAATTATATTTGCAAATATATATAAAAAAAAAATGAAGAATTTTTTAAAAGTGAAAAATTTTCTTTTAGATTTAGAATGTGATATAGTAAATGAATCTATAGAAGAGAATTTTTTTATTATTGAGGATGAAGATTCTGGAATAAAAAATCTTGTAATTGCTTGTGTGGAACCAATTCTTATTTTAGAACAATTTTTGTTTGAAGTAAAAAAAGATAATATGCAAATATATAAAGAGCTATTAATAAAAAATAGGGATATTATACATGGTGCTTTTGTTTTGGACAAAGAAGGTAAAAATGTGTTTTTTCGTGATACACTTCAAATTGAAAATTTAGATTTGAATGAATTGCAAGGAACAATAAATTCTCTTTCTTTATTGATGGGCGAATATCACAATGAAATTATAAAATTTTCAAAATTTTCATAAAAAAAATAAAAAAAATGGGTTTTTTCCAAAGATTGTTTAATATCGGTAAAGCGGAAGCACATTCTGCCATCGACAAATTAGAAGATCCTATAAAAATGACTGAGCAGGGCATTAGGGATTTAAAAGTAGATCTAGATAAAAGTCTTCATGCTTTAGCAGAAGTAAAATCTATGTTTATACGTTCTAAAAAAGAAAAAGTAACTTATAGGAATCAAGCAAATAGCTACGAAAAAAAAGCTATGCAACTTCTTGATGCAGCCGAGAATGGCAGAATTTCTTTCGACGAAGCCGACCGTTTGGCTTCGGAATCTCTTACTAAAAAGGAAGAAGCTATGCAAAATTTATCTCGTGTATCATCAGAATGTGAAAAATTTGAATCTAATGTTTATAAATTAGATAAAAATATTAAATCCTTGCATTCCAGAATAAATGGCTACGATAATGATTTAAAAACATTAAAAGCACGTTCAAAAGTTAGCGATGCAATGGCAAGAGTAAATAAGCAAGTTTCTAAAATTGACAGCAGTAGTACAGTTGCGATGTTGGATAGAATGAAAGAAAAAGTAGAAGAAAAAGAAGCACTTGCAGAAGCTTATGGAGATATTGCTGACGGAAATAAAAGCTTAGATGATGAAATAGATAAAGCTTTATTAGATACAGATTCTTCCGGAAGTTCTGCATTAGCTGCTTTAAAAGCAAGAAGATCAAAAAAAGTTTCATCTCCTGATATTACTGTAAAAGTTGATATTACAAAAAATGATAATATTCTTTAATTATAAATTATAAATTATAAATCAAAAAAAAATTCATAATTTTTAAATTATGAATTTTTTTTATAATTTACTTTATAAAAGTAATATATGCTTCCGGAGATATTTTTTTTACTTTTTCCAGAACTGCATTTGCATTTGTTTTGGTATCAAAAGGTCCAACATAAATTTTGAAAAATTTAGGTAAATTTCTATTTATGTCTGGTTGCCAATAATAACCAACATTTATTTTCAAAGATTTTTTTATCTTTTTAGTTTCATTAATTGCAGCTGATTCTTTTTGAACAGACATATAAGAAATAATATAAGAATTTCTTTTTACCCCTTTAGCTTTTTCATTAGCTTTAGCTTTTTCTTTTGCCTTAGCGATTTCTTTTGCCTTAGCGATTTCTTTTGCCTTAGCAAGTTCTTTTGCCTTAGAAAGTTCTTTAATTTCTTTTTCTTTTCTTATTTTTTCTTTACGAGCAAGAGCTGCATTTTCACGAGCTTTATCTATTTCATCCAACTTTGCAACTTCTTCTTTTGCAACTTCTTCTTTTGCAACTTCTTTTCTTGTTTCCTTATCTTTTGGTTTATCAACAATAACTTGTTGTGGCTTGTTTTTTGACAAATCAAATATAGATGCAATTTTACCCATAGGATTATGTGTCAAAACAAAAAAACTTACAATAGTAACAAAGATAACTGCAAAGAATAAAAACCATAAAAATTTCTTACGAGATGCCTCTGCTGCTTCCTTGGAACTTTTTTTATTAGTAGGCGTAAGATTTTCTTCAGGAATTATTTCAGACTTTTTATCTTCATCTTTTAATTCCTTATCATCTATAACTTCTTCAGTCATAATAATATCTTCTTCAACACTTGTTTTTACAGGTGTTTCTTTGTCTTCTGCTATTGTAAGATCATTTTTTTCATCTTGAAGTTTGTTTTCTTCCCCACTTAGATTATTTTCGGAATCTTCTTTTTTATCTTCAATGAGTTTGTCTTTTTCCTCATTATTATTGTTTCCATAATCTTTTTTTTCCTCTTCAACAAGCTTGCTTTCCTCCACATTCATACTATTAGAATCTTTTTTTTCTTCTTTAATAATAGTATTTTCATTTTGAATATTAGGATTTTCTTCAATCTTATTTTCTTCAGAAGCTCCTTTTTCCTGCTCTTGCTTCTCTTTCTCCTGCTCTTCTTTTATTCGCTCAATCTGAAGATCTATCTTAGCCTGTAATTCATCGGCTATTTTTTTCTTCCTTTCTTCTTCTGTCATATTTTATGATTTTGTAAAAATTTTAATTAAAAAATTCTTTTTTAAATTAAAAACCTCTTTTAGGTCTATTCATATGTTCAATTAAAACACCCACACAACCAACTAAATTTGGTTTTCGTGTCAAATCTTGTGAATCTCCTTCATCTTCTCCTTCTTCATCTTCTGGGACTTTTACATAAATAGTCAGTCTTCTTGTTTCTAATGCGGAAAATTCCAAAACTAAAACATTACCATCTTTCCTATTATCATAAAGTATTTTATCTTCTTCATCTCTGATTTTAAAAACCAACATCTCTCCAAGAGGCTCATCATAACAAATAGAAATACGATAATCTTTACCTCTAAAAACATCTAATCCAAACTCAGAGCTTTCACCTTTTATAAAAATAGCACTTCTGGAGGTAGGATTATATTTGAATAATTTATTATCAGAACCTTCACAAGTACGTTTATGATAATCTATGCAAGATTGACCATAAAACCCAAAAGGCATTAAGGTCAATAAAAAAACAATTAATTTTATTTGTAATGATATTTTCATAATTACAATATATATTATTTAAAAAATTTTTATTTCATTCAAATAAAAATTTATTATTTAAAATTTTATCAAAAATAAATTTTTAATTATAAAAAAAAAAATTTTTTTTTTATTACAATTCTTTTCTTAATCTTGCAACAGGCAAATTTAATTGTTCTCTATATTTGGCAACAGTTCTGCGAGCAATTAAATAACCTTTTTCTTGTAAGATATTTGCAAGTTTATCATCTGTATAAGGTTTACGTTTATTTTCTTCATCTATACATTCTTGCAAAATTATTTTTATTTCTCTTGTAGAAACTTCTACACCGCTATCAGTTTGCATACTTTCTGAGAAAAAATATTTCAAAGAAAAAATCCCAAAATGAGTTTGTATATATTTGCTATTTGCAACTCTCGAAATTGTAGATATATCTAAATTAGTAATATCTGCGATATTTTTTAATATCATAGGTTTTAAGTTTTTCTCATTACCATCTAAAAAATATTTCTTTTGATAATCAATTATCGCTTGCATAGTCAAAATTAGTGTTTTTTGTCTTTGCTTTATAGCGTCTATAAACCATTTTGCAGAGTCTAATTTCTGCTTAACAAATAAAATAGCATCTTTTTCACGTTTTTTATTTTTATTTTTATTGTTCTTATATGTGTGGATCATCTCGCTATAAGTACGACTTATTTTTAATGAAGGAGCATTTTTAGAATTTAGAGATAATTTTAAATTATCTCTGACTTTTTCCAAACTAAAATCCGGAGAAATATGATAGTTCATTTTACTGATACCATCACTGAAAGCACTTCCTGGTTTTGGATTTAATTTCAAAATTTCTTCATTTGCTTTTTTAAATCTTTCTTCTCTTATATTTAAACGATTTATAATTTTATGATAATGTTTTTTTGTAAATTCTTTAAAAAAGCGTTTTAAAATTGACGATGCCATTTTTAAGTTTTCATCTGTAGGATTTTTTTCACACTTCTCACTTATTTGTAATATTAAACATTCCTGTAAATTTCTTGCCGCAACACCTGTAGGCTCAAAATTTTGAATGATTTTTAATACCTCATACATTTTTTCGTCTGTAGTATGAATATTCTGAGAAAATGCGATGTCATCAACAATAGATTCTATTTCTCTTCTTAAATAACCTGCTTCATCAATATTTCCAATTATATACTCAGCAAGTTGTTTTTGCTCATCATCCATCATTCGTAAACCCATTTGCATTCTTAAATGTTCGTGAAAAGATGAACCAACAGAAAAAGGAATATTTGTAATTTCTTCTTTTTGGAAATTTTGTGTATTTAATCTATAAGATGGTGTGTCTTCTTCGTTCAGGTAATCGTCCATAGAAAATTCATCATTTTTTTCTTTATTTTCTTCTTCTTCTTCCTGAGAAGATAATTCTTCGTCATTACCTTCTTCCAGAATTGGGTTTTCTTCCATCTCTTTTTTTATTCTTTGTTCTAATAAATTAGTTGGAATTTCCAACAATTTTATTAATTGAATCTGCTGAGGAGATAGTCTCTGTTGTAATTTATGTTGTAAACTTTGCTTTATCATAATAAATATTATTATATTTTTTGTAAAAATAATAATTTTTTATTTAATATAAAATATTTTTATTTAATTTTTTTTATTTAAAATAATTTAAAATTTTTATGTCTATAAAAATAGAAAATATAAGTAAAATTTATGGAAAACAAAAAGCTTTAAATAAAATCTCTTTTGAAATAAAAAAGGGTGAAATTATTGGTTTTTTGGGTCCGAATGGTGCTGGTAAATCTACATTAATGAAAATTATCACAAATTTTATTCCTCAGAATGAAGGAAGTGTTTTTGTGAACGGTTTAGATATTAGGGAACATTCTTTGGAAGTGAGGAAAAAAATTGGATATTTACCAGAAAATAATCCTCTTTATTTAGAAATGTATGTAAAAGAGTATTTGAATTTTATTGCTGGAATTTACAAGATAAAGAATAAAAATAAAAAAGTTTCTGATATTATAGAAAAAACTGGATTAAATCTCGAACAAAATAAGAAAATTGCTTATCTTTCTAAGGGATATAGACAAAGAGTTGGAATAGCACAAGCATTAATTCATGAGCCTGAAATATTAATTCTTGACGAACCAACTTCTGGATTGGACCCAAATCAAATTATAGAAATTAGAAATTTAATTTTGGAAGTTTCTAGGGAAAAAACAATTTTAATTTCAACTCATATTATGCAAGAAGTAGAAGCTTTATGCAATAGAGTTGTAATTATTAATAAAGGAAATATAATTGCTAATGATTTTGTAAAAGAAATTTCTTCAAATATTTTTAATAAAACACAAAATATTATTGTTGAATTTGATGGAAAAATAAATATAGAAAAATTAAAAAATATAAATGGAATTTTGAAAATAGAAGGAATAAAAGAAAATAAATTTTTAATTATCTCTAAAAATGATATAGATATTCGTCCGGATATTTTTAATTTTTGTTTAGAATATAATTTAAAAATTTTATCTATTTTAAAAAAAGAAAAAAACTTAGAAGATATTTTTCACGAACTAACAAAAAATTAAAAAAATCAGCATTTTTTGAAAAGAAAAATTCAAAATTCGTAAAAATTTCAATATTTTTATTATAAAAAAAATTTTTTCAAAAAATGACCAAAATTTTAATATTTAAAAAAAACTCCAATGTTTCTTCCATATCAAACACCGGAGGTTTTAAAAAAACCTCCGGTGTTAAAAAAAATTTTTTCAAAAAAACGTCCAAAATTTTTAATTTTTAAGAAAAAAATTTTTTCCAAAAAAACGTTCAAAACTTTTAATTTTTTTTGATTTCAAATTAAAAATTTTTTTTAAAAATCGTCAAAATTTTAAGATTTTTTCGAAAAAACAATATTTTCGATTCGACACCTCCAATTTTTCGAATTAAACAATGTTAAAAAAAATTTTTTTTTAATTATAAAAAAATGCCGTTTTTTCGAAAAATATTTTTTTATAAATTATAAAAAAATGCCGTTTTTTCGAAAAATATTTTTTTAATTATAAAAAATCATAAAAAAATGCCGTTTTTTTCAAAAAAAAATTTTTTTTTATTATAAAAAAAATCATAAAAAAATGCCGTTTTTTTCAAAAAATTTTTTTTAATTATAAAAAACCATAAAAAAATGCCGTTTTTTTCAAAAAATTTTTTTTAATTATAAAAAACCATAAAAAAATGCCGTTTTTTTCAAAAAAAAAATATTTTTTTAATTATAAAAATTCTAAAATAATTGCTGTTTTTTTGAAAAAATATTTTTTTTTAAATTTTGAAATTAATAAAATTTTTGTATCATAATATTTCATTTTATTAATTATCATCTGATTTTTCAAAAAAAACCTAAATATAATTTTATATATTTAGGTTTTTGTAATCTTGAATTTTTTTTAAAGAACTATCAATTTTTTAACAAAAATTTTATTATTAATTTTCATTTTAACAATATAAGTTGCTTTTTCTAAATTTTCAGAATTTATTTCTAAATTATGATTTCCAATTTTTTGATTTTTAATATTTTCTAATTTTAAAATTTCTTTTCCATTCAAATCAAAAATACCAATTTCAACATTAGAAGTTTCTTTCAGATTATAATAAAGTTTCGAGTTACCAAAAACTGGATTTGGAAAAATATTAATATTTTCATTTTTATTTAAGAATTCAATATTTGTATAATCATAAAATACATTCAAAGAAAATTCTTGAATAACATTTTGATTTATTCCGTCAGAAAGATTTAATTTTATATTATATTCTCCAACTTCTTCGTTTGTTGGTGTACCAACTAAAATTCCATTTCCATTATCTGAATTAAAATCTAAAAAATCTGGTTTTTCTAAACATTCCAAAAATAACTCATCATTTTCAAAATCATTAGTTGTAACTTGATAATTATACTCATAATTTGCAGTAGTTTCTATTATCGGTAAAGAAGCAAAAGTTGGCGAAAGATTTTCAACAATAAATTCATGTCTTGGCAGAACTATATCATCTAAAAAAGCACAATCAAAACCCTGAGACATATAACTATCTTTAGAATACTTCCATTCGAAAGTGTGTAATCCTGTTTCAATATAATAATTTTCTTTCGACCAGTTTACTTCACCTTGCCAAACTCCCATTTGTTGTCCGTCAATTTTAAAAGTTAAACCGTCGTAATTGTCTTCTGATGAAACTTTTTTATAAAAAGATAATTCTCCTGCATCAAGAACATCAATGACAATTTTTAAAGTAGAATATTGACTGTTACTAATATTTCCAGATTTTACAGCGAAATTTCCAGAATTTACGGTACTATTTGTAATTAACCAGTCTTTATTTCCGGAAAAATCCCAAGCATAAGTTTCAAAATTTTCACTTTCCCAGTCTTCAACTATCAAACCAACTGGCAATTGAAAGTTTATAATTCCCTCATATTCATCAGAGATAATTTCAAAAGTAAAATCTACATTAGTTGCAATTGGTGTATTTTCAGAAGTTGAAATATTAAAACTTGACAAATTAAAATCATTTGCATTTATATGATTTATATCTATTATTGCATTATTTATTGTAATAAATTCGCTTTGTGAACTTAAAATAGCAATTGCTTCATTACTTTTTGCGTGTCCAACATTAGAAATTTTAAATTCTAAATCTACATTTTCATTAATATCTAATCTTCCATTATTATTTCCAAAAACGTAATCATTTACAATATTCAATTCCAATTGAAAAATTGGAGAATTTATTATAATAGAAAAAGATGAAGTCCAAGTACTATCTAATTCGTCAGTAAAATTTATTTGAAAATTTGCATTATGTCCGTCCGGAACATCATTTGCAACAGTTACAGAAAAAATATTATTTTGCTCTATAATTTCGTCAATTTCAAAATCTCCAAAATAAAATTCATTTTCATTTATTGTAATAAAAGGGTCATCAGTTGATAAAACAGCATTTACAGAATTTGCAGAAAAAACACCAACATTTTTTGAAGAGATATTTAACAAACAAGTTTCATTAAAATCCATTTCAGAGTTATTTTCGTCAGAAATAGAATATTCATGCAAAGTAACATAAGCACTATTATTTGGTAAAATTTGCAAATCTACAACATAAGGAATTTTATTATAAGCAGTTATCGTCATTTTTAATGAACCAACTTCATCAAGTGCTTCAAAAGAAATGTTTGCAATTCCATTTTCTATCTTTCCTGTAATCATTATTTCATTGTTTTTTGTTAAACAAATAAAAGCATCTTCTGTTTCAGAATTTACAATAAATTCATCATCACCAATGTGTAAAATTGGATTATGATTAGCAATTATTTCTGTTGGCATAGCAGTTCTTATATTTAAAGATGGGTCTCCAAAAGTCGTCCAGGTATCTGTCATGGGAAAACCCTGAGTATTATATTCATCGTTCATTAACATAAATCCGTCAGTAGTAATTCCTCCAAAAGTTCTTTTGATATTGTCCTCATAACTTTCTATCATAATATCAACCATTTCGTCTTGTGCTGACATAGGTGGAGCCCATGATTGATTAATAGTAGCCGCTATCATTGCAACTGCTCCGGTTGGTTTTCCTCCGGAATTTGCTCTTAGCCAACTTTCAGCAAAACAAGTTTGTCCGTGAAAATTTCCATTTACACAAGCAACATCAAAAATAAAAGGCAATTTATCAACATTAACTAAACTATTAACGTTATTTTTATTGAAACCTGTTGTTACAAAACTAAAATCACTTCCATGTCCAACATAAGCAATAAAACCTCTTCCTTCATTTAAATGCTCCGTCAATGATAAAGCAGTTGGTTCTCCGGGTAGATCTTCTCCTCCCTGAGTTCCGGCATAAAGTTCATCACCTTCTAAATAATTATATCCCATTAAATCTACACGAATATTTTGCATGTGTTCAAAATCCATTTCATCATCATCACCTTGACCAACTCCACCTTGATTAGAACCAATCAAAGTATGTTTTGCATAAAAATCAGAGATAGTAGGATTTGATTCATAATCAACAGTTCGTTCCACTTGCGTTTCTACGTCTTCTATACTTTCTGCAGAAAATCTCCCTACAAAAAAATCTGGATAATGGTCCTCTCCAAGTATATAAGAATATGCTACATCAGAATCTCCATTGCTATAAAGAGATGGAATTTGTTCACCGTCACCAACAAATAAAAGAAAAGTTAAGCCATTATTTTCATAATATTCATCAACATAATTTTTAATAGCATTTGCAGAATTTCCAATTTCAGAATATGGGAAAATTTCTGTGTGTATTCCTTTTTGGATTTTCCATTTTACAAAAGGATCCATAGCGTCTAAATATTCGTCATAGCAAATAATTAACATATTTCCTTCTTCTTCTGAAGCGTCATATCTTGTATCCATTTTTGAATAATTTAAAAAATGGTTTTTATAAATATTTTCAAATTCGGAAGAAATTTTTGTCGGACTTTTTTCCAAAGGATTAATTACTTCGCCCGTAGTATTGCTAATTTTGATAGTTATATCATTATAAATTCTCAAAATTTTTGTAACTGGATTGTATCTAAAAGCGTTTAGTGCAAAAGAAACTGCCCTATAATCTCTTAAAATATAAGGTTCTCTTAAATTGCAAATTTCAGACGGAAAAAATTCATCTTTTGAATATTCTTCACCATAAAAATACGGTAGTGTAGAAGGGTCAATATTTCTCGTCAAAACTCCTTTCGAAGGAGCAATTTCAATATTTTCTAATTCATAAAAAGAACTTTCAATAATTTCTAATTTTACATTAGAAAAATTAGAAATTATTACAGAATTTGTAAATTTCGGCAAATCTGGTGCGCCATATTTTAACAATTTAGTAGCCTCTGGCGAACTTAAAATATTAGAAAATCCTCTTTCTGTAAGAACTTTTTTTAAATTATAAGAATTAATTTTATAATTTAAAACAGTTTCAGAGTCATTAGAACGCAAAACTTCTATTAGAAGTTCTTTTTCATCATTTTCATTAATATTTTTCAAGTTTTCTGAAAAAACTTCTTGTGAAAAACAAAATAATAAAAAAAATGAAATTTGAAATAATATTATTTTTCTCATAATTTTTTTATAAATATATATTTAATAATATATTCAAATAAAAAAAATTTTTTTCAAAAAAAGATGTTTTTTTCATTTTTTTTATTTCAAATTAGAAAATATAAAAATCTTACATTTTTTTCAAAAAAAAATTTTATTATTTACTTTGATCATTCTAATCAAATAATTTTTTATTATAGAATTAATTCTTAGTATTTTTTAAGAACTTATAAAAAATTTATTTTAATATAAAAAAAATATGTTTTTTTGTAAAAAATTATAAAAAATTATAAAAATGAAACCAAAAGTTAGCGTTATTATGGGTAGTACTTCCGATTTACCAATTATGAAATCGGCGATGGAATTTTTAAATGACTTGGAAATTCCTTTTGAATTGAATGCTCTTTCAGCACATAGAACACCAGAACAAGCGATGGATTTTGCAAAAAATGCTTACGACAGAGGAGTAAGAGTAATTATAGCAGGAGCAGGAGGAGCAGCACATTTACCCGGAGTTATTGCCGCACTTAGTCCAATTCCTGTGATTGGAGTTCCTATAAAATCATCAAATTCTATAGATGGCTGGGATTCTATTTTGTCTATTTTACAAATGCCTTCAGGTATTCCTGTAGCGACGGTTGCATTAGATGGAGCAAAAAATGCAGCAATTTTATCTGCACAAATTCTTGCTACCGGAGATGTTGAAATTCTAAAAAAAGTTAAAGATTTTAAGTCTTCTTTGGAAGAAAAAATTTTAAAAGCAAACAAAAAATTATCTGAGGTAAAATATAAATTTAGAGTTTAAATTTTTATAAAAATTAAATTATCTATCAATTTTAAGAAACTTTATGAAAAAATCAAAATTTTCGAATTTTGATTTTTTTCATAAAATTTGTTTAAAATTTTAATTTTTCAATAAATCATTTTTACTTTTTGGTCTTAAATTTTCTAAGTATTTAAAACCCTTTAAAATTCTTTCTTTTTCTTGCAAATCTTTTAAAGGAAAAAAAGTTGCTTTTGGCTTTTTTATCAATTTTATTTTATCAATTTTATTATCATTTAAAAAAATTGTCATTTTGCTACTTTCAGATTTATTTACTCCAACAATTTTTTCCTCTTCTTTTGCAAAATAAAGAGATTCACCGTTTCCATTTACAAAAATTTTTCGCAATTTATTATTTTCTACATTAGCAATTATTTTTTTTCCTTTTATTTGATTAAAAAAAATGCTATCTTCTTTTGAAATAATAAAAGCAGAATTTATCATTTCTATATACTTGATCTTTTGATTTGACATTTTAACATTAATTTTTTCTGCTGTCATTTGATTTCCATTGGACCAAATAACTGGTTCAATAAAAAATTGTATATTTGAATCTCTAAGGGAATAAACAAGTGAGTCGCAAATTGATTGAAAATCACTTCTAAAAATTTTTGTTTTGTGAAATGCTTTTAAGATTTTAAAATCTCCAAGAGAATCATTTTTTTTTATTGATAATAAAGTGTCAGAGCTCAAAAATAAACTATCATTATTTTCAATTTGAATTAACAAAGCATTGTCTGTCAGCATAGTATAATCTTCTTTTTCTTTATAAAAAGCATAATTGCTTTTTAAAATTATATTTTCCAAAGTATCTTTTATAATAATATTTTGATATGCTTTTCCAATATTTTTCCTTCTATCAAAAAATAAACTGTCAGATTTTAATTTTTTAGATTTATTTTTATAAATAACATTTTTACTTAATTTTGCAAGTTCTAATTTGTGCTCGTAACAACCATTTTCGCAATAAATATAATTACTGTCGCTAAAAATTTCTGTGGGACCTATGAAATAAGAAATTTCTGTATTTGTGTTATATTTTAAAGTGTCAGAAAAAATTTCATAATTAGGATTTTTTATTTTAACGTTTCTTTTAAAAAAGATTTCATCTTTTTTATTGTAATAAAAACCTTTCTCGCTTTCTAAAACATTATCTTTGCTGACAGATTTTCCACCGTTAAAATAAAAAGAAACATTTTTATTTATGTCAAAATCTAAAAAATTTGTTGTTAAAGTAACTTGATCTTTCTTAATTAATTTAACATTTTTTCTTGTTTTTGCTATTTTAGAATTTCCATCATAAAACAAAGAATCACTATATAAATCCAAAGAATCACCTTTTAAAATATGAACATTACCAAAAGCAATTAATGAATTTTCTTTTTCAAAATAAAAAGCCGTATCGCAATCCATATAAACACTGTCGTGTAAAAAAGTAACTTTTCCTGTCAGAGATTGAAAATCTTTTCCATCTTTTGATTTATTGAAACTTAAAGAATTTGCACTAATAATCCTTATTTTTTTTTGCGAAAAAACAAAATTAATTTTGAAAAAAATTAGTATAAATATTAAAAAAAAATTTTTTTTCATTTTCCAAATTTTTATTACATTTTATTTAAATTTCAATAAAGTTATTTTTTAATAAAAAAATTATAAAAAAAAACGGCAATTTTGGAGAAATTTTTTTTATATAAAAAAAAATTTTTTCAAAAAACAGCAATTATTTTAGGATTTTTATAATCAAAAAAAAATTTTTTTCAAATTCGTCCAAAATTTTAATATTTTTTAATTTCAATTTAAAAAAAAATTTTTTTCAAAAAAACGTCCAAAATTTTAATATTTTTTAATCTCAAATTAAAAATTTTTTTTTAAAAAAACGTCCAAAATTTAATGATTTTTAAAAAACAACATTGGTATTCTTTTTTAACACCAATGTTTAAACACCAAAAAAACGTCCAAAATTTTAATGTTTTTGTAAAATTAAAATAAAAAAAAAATTTTCAAAAAAATGTCATTTTTTTAATTTTTTTTTAATTTTACAAAAAATTAAAAATTATGTCAAAAAAACAAATCAACGAATACTACAGAAATCTTGAAAAAGCTAAACGTTTCGGTGGAACGACAAATGAAATTTCAATAAAGAGACCATTTATTATTTTACTGGAAAATTATTTTAATACAAAAAATCTTTATCCCGTGGACGAATTATCTTTGAAAAATTCCAACAAAAGACCGGACGGAACTATACGAGATGTAAACCAAATTGATTGGGGACATTGGGAAAATAAGGACGAAAATGATAATTTAGA
>JAOZVH010000075.1 GCA_029938235.1 Bacteroidales bacterium | reverse complement strand
AAAATGAAAATTTTAAGTAATTTTTTATGATTTCACAAAAAGGTTCGAAGAACCAGAATTTTATTTTAAAATTATAAAAAATGTGGATTTTTTATAAGGTGTATTAAAAAATAAATTTAAAATTTAAAATTTATTTTTTCAATAAATGCCGTTTTTTTTTATGATTTTTAAATTAAAAGAAAAAAATTTTGCCGTTTTTTGAAAAATTTATTTTTTGAAATAAAACATTAAAATTTTGGACGATTTTTCAAAAATTTTTTTTTAATTGAAATTTTAAAAATATTAAAATTTTGGGCGATTTTTCAAAAATTTTTTTTATTTCAAAATTAAAAAATGTTGAAATTTTGGACGAATTTTGAAAAATTTTTTTATTTCAAAATTAAAAACATTAAATTTTTGGACGATTTTTGAAAAAATTTTTTTTAATTTCAAAATAAAAAATCATAAAATTTTGAAAGAATAAATTTTTTTAATGATTTTAAATTATCAAAAAAAACGCCAAATTTTTTAATTATAAAATTTTTTTCGAAAAATTTCCCAAAATTTTAATGTTTTTAATTTTGAATTAAAAAATAAAATTTTTTATAATTTTTAAAAATGTGAAACGTTTTATAAAAAATTATGAAAAAAAAATCTTATATCTTTTCAGAAATTTCATTTAATATTTTAGATGAAATAGCTTATTTTGACCAAGTTCAAAATCAAAATTTTTTTAAAGAATGGTTTAATATTAATTATGAAATTAGCGAATCTGATGAAAAATTTCTTAATATTTTAATAAAAAATAATTTTTATAATATAGATTTTTATTCAGAACTTCAATGTAAATTACATTTTATAAGTCCTCTTTTAAATAGAATTAATTTTTATGCTGCAAATTATCGTCAATGGTTTGAAGCTAAAATGCAAGGAATAATTAATTGATATGAATTAAGTGGAAATTTAGATTTTATGATGCATCGGTAAAAGAAAACCAAAAATACCATATTTTTTTATTCAAGAATATAAAAAATCTGTTTCCATTCCAAAACACCCAATGGGACAATTATTAGCACAAATGGCGGTTGCAATAGAGAATAATAAAGGAAAAGAAATGCGAGGTCATATAATATTGGTAGATTTTGGTTCTTTGTTATTCTTGAAAAAATTGATGTATATAAATATAAATATCACGAATCAGAATCTTTTGATTCTTTGAAAATAAATGATTTAAAAAAAATTTTTCAAATTCTAAAATCTGTAAAACATAAATATTGTAAATAACAAAAAGCATTATATTTATACCAAATCAAAATTTTTGAAAAAATTTTTTTTTATAAAATATTTTATAAAAAAAAATCAAATAATTTTTTTTTATTTGATTTAATTATAAATTAAGATTTTCCTAAGTTGCAAATTGCTGTGCTGCTCCTCCGGTTCTTCCTTTTATACGTCCAGATTTCATTAATCCATCATAACGTCTCATCAATAAATGACTTTCAATTTGCTGTAAAGTATCAAGTACAACTCCAACAAGTATTAATAATGACGTTCCTCCATAAAATTGAGCGAATTGATTATTTACGCCAGCTAACATAGCAAATGCTGGTAATATCGCAATTATAGCTAAGAAAATCGAACCGGGTAAAGTAATTCTCGACATTATCATATCAAGAAATTCTATAGTCTTTTTGCCAGGTTTTATACCTGGAATAAAACCACCATTTTTCTTCATATCTTCTGCCATTTGTGTAGGATTTATTGTTAATGCCGTATAAAAATAAGTAAATAAAATTATCATTAAAGCAAAAACAAAATTATACCAAAAGCCCGTAAAATCAGAAAAAGCTGATACAAAACCAGTCATAGATTCAGAGCTAGCAAAACCAGCTAAAGTCATAGGAATAAACATAATTGCCTGAGCAAAAATTATTGGCATAACTCCGGCAGCATTCACTTTCAAAGGAATATATTGACGTACTCCGCCATATTGTTTGTTTCCAACTATCCTTTTTGCATACTGAACAGGAATTCTTCTTGTTCCTTGCACGAGCAAAATAGTAACAACAAATACAAAAAATAATATCAAAATTTCCACAAGAAATACTACAAGTCCTCCTCCTTGTTCCTCAAGACGAGAGAAAAATTCTGCAATTAAAGAAAAAGGTAATCTGGCAATAATTCCCACCATTATCAGTAAAGAAATTCCATTTCCTATTCCCTTATCAGTTATTTTTTCTCCTACCCACATGATAAACATAGTTCCAGCGACAAGCATAATAACAGATGAAACCCAGAATAAAGTTCCAGTAATTACAAATGCTTCTTTTGGAAGCTGTACAAATAAATTAGCAATGTAACTTGGTGCCTGAGCAAGAGTTATTACAACGGTCAAATATCTAGTAATTTGATTTATTTTTTTTCTACCGCTTTCTCCTTCTCTTTGTAAACGCTGAAAATAAGGAATTGCCATTCCCATAAGTTGTATCACAATGGAAGCCGAAATGTAAGGCATAATTCCAAGAGCAAAAACAGCTGCATTAGAAAATGCTCCACCAGAAAACATATTTAATAAACTTAGAATTCCAGTTGAAGTTTGCTCTTCCAAAGCACTTAGCTCAGTTGGATTAATTCCAGGTAAAACCACAAATGAGCCAAGTCTATAGATTAATAAAAATCCCAGAGTTGCGAGGATTCTATTTCTCAAATCCTCTATTTTATAAATATTTTTTAAAGTCTCAATAAAAGCTTTCATCAATTAAATTTTTTCTACAGTTCCTCCTAACAATTCAATAGCAGCAGTTGCACTTTTAGAAAAAGCATGAGCTTTCACGTCCATTTTTTGATTAATTTCTCCGTGTCCCAGAATTTTAATTAATTCATTTTTGGAAGCTAAACCAGCTTTAATTATGACATTAATATCAATTGAAAAAATACCTTTCTCTGCGAGTCTTTGTAAATCTTTTAGATTAATTGCTTTATATTCTTTTCTATTTATATTTCTAAATCCAAATTTAGGTACTCTACGATGTAACGGCATTTGCCCACCCTCGAAACCAATTTTTTTAGAATATCCGGATCTTGATTTAGCACCTTTATGTCCTCTTGTTGCTGTACCTCCTTTTCCAGAACCTTGTCCTCTTGCAATTCTTTTTCTCTTTTTTATAGAACCTTCTGCAGGTTTTAATCTACTTAAATCCATTTTTTTAAATTTTTAAATTTTTTTTAATAAAAATTTTTATTTAATTTCTTCAAAAGCAATTAAATGACGAACTTTTTCTATCATTCCTCTAATTTGAGGCGTATCTTCAAATTCTCTTGTTGCATTAATTTTTCTTAACCCTAATGCATCAAGAGTTCTTTTTTGACGTTTTGTACTATTTATTCTGCTTTTTTTTTGAGTTACTTTTAACTTAGCCATAATATTTTTCAAAATTTTTTATTAAAAAAAATTAACCATTAAAAACTTTACTTAAAGAAATCCCTCTGTGCATAGCAACAGTTCTTGCATCTCTTAATTCCAATAAAGCATTAATAGTTGCTTTTACTAAATTATGCGGATTCGACGAACCTTTAGACTTAGATAATACATCAGTAATTCCAACGCTTTCCAATACTGCACGCATCGCACCACCAGCTTTTACACCTGTACCATGAGAAGCAGGCTTAATAAAAACACTCGCACCACCGTACTTAGCATATTGTTCATGTGGAATAGTTCCTTTAAGTATAGGAATTTTCACAAGATTTTTTTTAGCATCTTCTACACCTTTTGCAATTGCAGTAACAACTTCTTTCGCTTTTCCTAATCCGTATCCTACTACTCCATCTTGATTTCCAACTACAACCACAGCAGAAAAACTGAAAGTACGTCCACCTTTTGTTACTTTCGTAACACGATTAATATGAACTAACCTGTCTTTCAAATCTAAGTCGTTTGCTTTAACTTTCCTAATATTCGTTGTCATAATTTTTTAAAATTTAAGTCCAGCTTTTCTTGCAGAATCTGCTAGCGATTTTACTCTTCCATGATATAAATAACCCCCTCTGTCAAAAACAACATCAGAGATACCAATTTGAATAGCTTTTTCTCCTATCAAATTGCCAACTAATTCAGCCTGTTTTGTTTTTGTAATATTTTCTTTTTCAGCAACAATTTTATTCAAAGAAGATGCAGAAGTTAATGTCTTCCCATTAACATCATCTATTAATTGAACATAAATTTGTTTATTACTTCTAAATACAGAAAGTCTTGGTTTTGTATCAGTTCCAGAAATAATTTTTCTAATTCTGTTTCTAATTCTTTTTCTTCTTTCTTGTTTTGATAAAGCCATAATTTTTTTTATTTTAATTCAAAAAAATAAATTAACTTGAAGCTGCAAGTTTACCAACTTTTTTCCTTAATTCTTCACCGACAAATTTAACTCCTTTTCCTTTATAAGGCTCTGGTTTTCTAAACGAACGTATTTTTGCTGCTACTTGTCCGATGAGCTGTTTATCTGGACTTGTTAAAGTAATTATAGAATTACTACGTCTTTCGGTTTTTGTTTCTATTTTTACTTCTTTTGGAATTTCGAAAAAAATATTATGCGAAAACCCAAGATTTAATTCTAACAATTGTCCTTTGTTATCAGCTTTATATCCAACTCCTACTAACTCCTGCTGTATTTTATAAGCCTCTGAAACTCCAACAACCATATTTTTAATTAAGGCACGATATAATCCATGATAAGACAACTGTTTTTTTGAATCAGAAGTTCTGCTTACAAAAATTTTATCATTTTCAAAACGAACTTTAATGTCTTTATCAATTTGTTCTTGCAACTCTCCAAATTTTCCTTTTACAAGAACAATATTATCTTTTGTAATTTCTACTTTCACACCTTTTGGTACTTCTATCGGTACTTTTCCTACTCTTGACATTTTTATAATTTTTTAATATACGTAACACAAAACTTCACCACCAATATTTTTACTTCTTGCTTCTTTATCAGTCATTACTCCTTGTGATGTAGATAAAATAGCTATTCCCAAGCCGTTTAAAACTCTCGGTAATTTTCTGTGGTTTACATATTTTCTTAAACCAGGTTTACTTATTCTGGTGATATTTTTTATTGCTGGCACCTTTGTTTGTGGATGATATTTCAAGGCAATTTTAATTTTTCCTTGTAAATTATCATCAATAAATTTATAACTTAAAATATAGCCTTTTTCTAACAAAATTTTTGTCATTGCTTTTTTTAAGTTAGAAGCAGAAATTTCTACTACTTTATGCTTTGCCATTATAGAGTTTCTAATTCTCGTCAAATAGTCTGCTACAGGATCTGTTATCATTATTTTAAAATTTTATTCTTTTATTACAAAAAAATTTTTTACCAACTGGCTTTTCTTATACCTGGAATTAATCCAGCTGAAGCCATTTCTCTAAAAGTAATTCTACTAATACCAAATTGTCTCATGTATCCTTTCGGTCTGCCTGTAATTTTACATCTATTATGTAAACGTACAGGTGATGCATTTCTTGGTAATTTACTTAAACCAACATAATCTCCTTCGGCTTTTAGTCTAGCTCTTTTTCTCTCATATTTTTTTACTAATTTGAGACGCTTAACTTCTCTAGCTTTCATTGATTCTTTTGCCATATTCTTAGTTATTTTTTTTGTTCTTAAAAGGTAAACCAAATTCTTTCAGAAGAGCAAAACCTTCCTCATCTGTTTTCGCACTGGTAACAAAAGTAATTTCCATACCCAAAATTTTATGAATTTTGTCTATATCTATTTCAGGAAATATAATTTGCTCAGTTATTCCAAGAGTGTAATTTCCTCTTCCATCGAATTTATTACTAATACCTCTAAAATCTCTAATTCTAGGTAAAGAAGCAGAAATAAGTCTTTCCAAGAATTCATACATTCTATTTTTCCTGAGTGTAACTTTTATACCTATTGGCATCTTTTTTCTTAACTTGAAATTAGAAACATCTACTTTAGATAAAGTTTTTATTGCTTTTTGTCCTGTAATTCTAGATAGTTCTTCAGCTGCAATATCTATTAATTTTTTATCTGAAATAGCATCACCAATTCCTTGGTTAATTACTATTTTTTCCAATTTAGGAACTTGCATAATAGATTTATAAGCAAAATCCTTTTTTAATTTTGGAATGATCTCGTCTTTATATTTTACTCTTAAATTAGGTATAAATTTCATTACTTAATTTCCTCCCCTGTTTTTTTTGAATAACGAACTAATTTACCATTTTCATTTAGTCTTCTTCCTATTCTAGTTGGTTTTCCCGTTGTTGGTTCTATCAACATTAAATTAGAAATATGGACTGTTGCTTCTTTTTTTACAATACCTCCTTGCGGATGTTCAGAATTTGGTTTCGTATGCTTAGAAATCATATTAACTCCTTCTACCATCGCTCTCTGTTTTTTTATAAAAACTTTAAGAACTTTTCCTTCTTTACCTTTATCATTACCAGCATTTACGAAAACAATATCTCCTCTTTTTATATGTAATTTTGACATAATTTAAAATTATGAACTCATGATTTTTTTATAAATTAAATAATAAAATCATTAAAATTCAAATTTGTTATTAAAATATTTTTACAGAACCTCAGGAGCAAGTGAAACAATTTTCATATTGTGTTCTCTTAATTCTCTTGCAACTGGTCCAAAAATACGAGTTCCTCTCATCTCTTCTGTAGTATTCAAAAGCACTACCGAATTATCATCAAATCTAATATACGAACCATCAGGTCTTCTAATTTCTTTTTTTGTGCGAACAACTATTGCACGTGTAACAGTACCTTTTTTAACTTCTCCGGAAGGCAATGCTTTTTTTACAGTAACAACAATTTTATCACCTATAGTAGCATATCTTTTTCCGGTACCGCCAAGTACTCTTATACACAAAACTTCCTTCGCACCGCTGTTATCAGCGACTAATAATCTTGATTCTTGTTGTACCATTATTATTTAACTTTTTCAATAATTTCAACTAATCTCCAACACTTATTTTTACTTAAAGGTCTAGTTTCCATTATTCTTACCATATCACCAATATCACAAGTGTTTGTTTCGTCGTGAGCCATAAATTTAGTAGTTTTATTAACAAACTTACCGTATTTTTGGTGTTTCACTTTCCTTTTCACAGCAACAACCATAGATTTATCCATCTTGTTACTTACAACCGTTCCAACTCTTTCTTTTCTAAGATTTCTCTTAATTTTATCTTCCATTTTGAAAAAAATTTATGATTTATCAGCTATTTCACGTTCTCTTAATATAGTTTTTAATCTTGCTACTGACCTTTTAGTTTCTTTAATTTGCAAAGGATTATCTAAGGGCGAAACAGCGTGCTTCATTTTTAGACGAAAAAGCAAATTTTCTTTATCTAAAATTTTAGATAAAATTTTATCATTTGTTAGTTCTCTTATTTCTTTAATTTTCATTATTTTATATTAAATTTTAAAAAAATATTATTCTTGATAATCTCTTCTAATAACAAATCTTGTCGTTACAGGTAATTTTTGTGCTGCAAGTCTCAAAGCTTCTTTTGCTGTTTTTAAATCTACTCCATCTGCTTCGAAAAGCATTCTTCCTGGTGAAACTCTAGCAACGAAAGAATCAGGAGCACCTTTTCCTTTTCCCATTCTAACTTCTGCAGGTTTTTTTGTAATGGGTTTGTCTGGAAAAATTCTAATCCATATTTGCCCTTCACGTTTCATATGACGTGTTACTGCCTGACGAGCTGCTTCTATTTGTCTTCCTGTTAGCCAGGAAGTTTGTAAAGACTTAATGCCGAAAGATCCAAATGCAAGTTGATTGCCACGATTGGCATTCCCTTTCATTCTCCCTTTTTGCATTTTTCTATATTTCGTTTTTTTGGGTTGTAACATTTTTTTATATTAAAAATCTCACAAAGATATAAATATTTTTTAAAAAAAATATTATTTTCTTTGTTTTCTAAAATTAGGCTTTTGTTTTTGATTTTTTACCCAAACATTAGGCGACAAATCTGGTTTTCCGTAAATTTCACCCTTACAAATCCATACTTTTACACCAACTTTTCCAACTTTAGTTGACGCTTCAGTTAGTGAATAATCTATATCTGCACGCAAAGTATGCAAAGGAGTTCTTCCTTCTTTATACATCTCAGACCTTGCCATCTCAGCTCCATTTAAACGTCCAGAAATTTGAACTTTTATTCCTTCTGCTCCCATACGCATAGTTGCCGCAATGGCAGTTTTTATTGCTCTACGATATGCAATTTTACCTTCTATTTGTCTTGCTATAGTATTTCCAACTATAATTGCATCTAGTTCAGGTTTTCTTATTTCATTAATATTTATTTGAACGTCTTTTTGAGTTAATTTTTTTAACTCTTCTCGTAACTTATCTACTTCTTGTCCTCCTTTACCTATGATAATTCCCGGTCTTGAAGTATTAATAGTAACAGTTACAAGTTTCAAAGTTCTTTCTATAATTATTTTAGAAATACTAGCTTTCGCAAGTCTTACATTTAGATATCTTCTAATTTTATTGTCTTCCACAAGTTTGTCCGCATAATCATTGCCTCCGTACCAGTTAGAATCCCAACCTTTTATTATACCTAATCTATTTCCTATTGGATTTACTTTTTGTCCCATTATTCTTTAGCTTTTAAATTTTCAAGAGATAATTCTTCTGTTTCTTCATTAACTTTAGTATCCAATAATATAGTTACGTGATTAGAACGTTTTCTAATTCTATGTGCTCTTCCTTGTGGAGCAGGTCTTAAACGTTTTAAAATTCTTGCAGAATCAACAAAAGCTTCTTTTATGAACAAATTATTTTCTTCAACTGACTCTCCTTCATTTTTTGCTTCCCAATTTGCGACAGCCGAAAGAAGTAATTTTTCCACTCTTATCGATGCTTCTTTTTCAGAGTATTTTAAAACATCTAAAGCTCTGGTTACTTCCATTCCTCTTACCATGTCAACGACTAATCTCATTTTACGAGGAGAAGTTGGGCAATTTCGCAAAACAGCAAAATATTTTTCTGTTTTTTCTTTTTTCAGGCGTTCAGCCATATTTCTTTTTCTTGCACCCATTTCTTTATTTTTTTAAAATTTGCAAATTATTTTCTTTTTCTACCTGCATGTCCTCTAAAAGTTCTTGTTGGTGAAAATTCACCTAATTTATGACCAACCATATTCTCAGTGATATAAATTGGAATAAATTTATTTCCATTATGAACAGCTATAGTTAGACCCAGAAAATCTGGAGAAATCATAGAACCTCTCGACCAAGTTTTAATAACAGTTTTTCTTCTTGAGTCTTGCATTTCTAAAACTTTTTTCTCCAATTTATGAAAAATATAAGGTCCTTTTTTTAAAGATCTTGCCATTTTTTTTTAAATTAAACTATTTCTTTTTTTTCTTATTTTCAAGTATATGCTTATTAGAGTATTTATTCTTTTTTCTCGTTTTGAAACCTTTTGCTAAAAGTCCTTTACGTGAACGAGGATGACCTCCTGATGCTCTTCCTTCACCACCTCCCATAGGGTGATCTACTGGATTCATTGCTACACCTCTTACTCTCGGTCTTCTTCCTAACCATCTTGAACGACCTGCTTTTCCAGAACGTTGTAAAAAATGATCTGAATTAGAAACGCTACCAATGGTTGCTCTACAAGTAACAAGAACCATTCTTGACTCTCCTGAAGGTAATTTTATAATAGCATATTTTCCATCTCTGGAAGTTATCTGAGCATAAGACCCAGCACTTCTAGCAAGAATTCCACCTCCATTAGGTTTTAATTCTATATTGTGAATAACTGTTCCAAGTGGAATTTCTGATAAGAATAAAGAATTTCCAATATCCGGAGCAACACCTTTTCCAGATTGAATTTTTTGACCAACTTCTAAACCAGCAGGTGCAACTATATAACGTTTTTCACCATCAAGATAAACAAGAAGCGCTATTCTTGCAGATCTATTTGGATCATACTCTATAGTTTTTACCGTTGCTAGCATTTCATCTTTATTCCTCAAAAAATCAATTATTCTATATCTTCTTTTATGACCACCACCTCTATGACGTACAGTCATTTTACCAGTATGATTTCTACCACCGCTTCTTTTCAAAGGTCTTAATAAAGACTTCTCTGGCTTGCTTGCGGTTATATCATCAAATGTCCCAGCTATTTTATGTCTTTGCCCTGGCGTTACAGGTTTTAATTTTCTTACAGCCATTTTTTTATTTAAAGTTTTTCAAATTTCAAATTTGATTTTATCAAAATCAAAAAAAAATTTTTATTGTTTTTTTCAGTTTTTTTTAAATTTTAAAAAAAATAATTTCATTAAATACAAACTTATATACTGCTGTAAAAATCTATAGTATCGCCTTCAATCAATGTTACTATTGCTTTTTTGTACGCATTTCTTTTTCCGCTCACTATACCTTTTTTTGTATATTTTGTGCTTTTCTTAGAAGCATATATCATAGTATTTACATTTAATACAGTAACTTCATAAAGTTTTTCTACAGCTTTAGCTATTTCTATTTTATTAGCTTGTTTATCAACAATAAAACCGAACCTGTTCAATTTTTCTTTTTGAGCGTCCATTTTTTCTGTTAAAACCGGCTTAATCAATATTTTACTCATCTCTTTAAATTTTAAAATTTTTTGCGAATTTTTAAAAAAAAATTATTTATCAAAAATTTCGTCCAACTTAGCTAAAGAACTTTCCAAAAATAATAAACTTGACGAATTCATTAACTCATAACTAGATAACTCAGAAACAAGAACAATATTAGAATGCTTAACATTTCTCGAAGATAAATATAAATTTTTATCAGATTCTGCTAAAACAAAAGTAATTTTTTTATCTTTTATTTTTAAATTATTTTTTATCGCTAAAAAGTCCTTAGTTTTTGGTTTATCAAAAGAAAAATCCTCTAAAATTATTATTTTATTTTCTTTTGCTTTATAAGATAAAACAGATTTCCTTGCAATACGTTTTACTTTTTTATTTAGCTTAAAATTATAATCTCTTGGTCTTGGTCCAAAAATACGTCCACCACCTCTTAAAATAGGAGATTTAATACTTCCAACTCTCGCTGTACCTGTACCTTTTTGTTTCTTTATTTTACGAGTACTACCTTTAATCTCTCCTCTTTCTTTTGCCTTATGAGTTCCCTGACGTTGATTAGCAAGATATTGTTTTACGTCTAAATAAATAGTATGGTCGTTAGGTGCAACATCAAAAATATCATTATTCAATTTTACCTTTCTACCTGTATCTTCTCCTGAGATATTATAAACTGTTAGTTCCATTTTTTTTTATTAAATCCTAATTTTCAATAATTATATAAGATTTTTTTGCACCAGGAACAGAGCCTTTTACAACTAAAATATTATTTTCCGGAATAATTTTTAAAATTTTTAAATTAAAAACTTTAATTTTATCATTCCCCATTCTTCCAGCCATTCTCATTCCTTTGAAAACTCTCGAAGGATATGACGAAGCACCTATAGAACCCGGAGCACGTAATCTATTATGTTGTCCATGTGTAGCATCACCAACACCTTTAAAATTATACCTCTTAACAACACCTTGAAAACCTTTTCCCTTAGAAGTTCCCGAAATATCTATCCACTGACCTTCTTTGAATAAATCTTGTATATTTAATGTATCACCAAGATTAACTTCCTTAGCAAAATTTCTAAATTCTACAAGTTTTCTCTTTGGAGTAGTATTTGCTTTTTTAAAATGACCTTTTTCAGCCTGAGAAGTCCTTTTTTCTTTTTTCTCCTCAAAACCTAATTGGACAGCACTATAGCCGTCTTTTTCATTTGTTTTTAATTGCGTTACTACACAAGGTCCCGCTTCTATGACCGTGCATGGAATATTTTTTCCATCGGCACTAAAAACTGATGTCATTCCTACTTTTTTTCCTATAAATCCGGACATCTTTTTTTTATTTTAATTTTTTTTTATTAAAAAAAATATTTTTTTTAAACTTTTATTTCCACTTCTACGCCACTCGGTAATTCCAACTTCATTAGAGCATCTATAGTTTTTGTTGTCGAACTGTAAATATCTAACAATCTTTTGAAAGATGAAAGTTGAAACTGTTCTCTCGATTTTTTATTCACAAAAGGAGAACGAAGAACAGTAAAAATTCTTTTATGTGTTGGCAATGGAATTGGACCACTAACAACTGCACCTGTAGATTTTACTGTCTTAACGATTTTTTCAGCAGATTTATCTACTAAATTATGGTCGTAAGATTTTAATTTTATTCTAATTCTTTGACTCATTTTTTTATTTAAAAAATTTTCCTTTGATTTTTTCTATAATTTTTATTGCAATGTTTCCCGGAACTGCTTCATAATGTGAAAATTGCATATTAGAATATGCTTTTCCAGAACTTATCGTTCGTAAAACTGTTATATAGCCAAACTGTTCTGATAAAGGAACTTTCGCAGAAACAACTTTGTTTTTACCTTTATCTTCCATACCATTTATTTGACCTCTTCTCCTATTCAAATCCGAAACTATTGGACCTAAACTTTCTTCAGGTGTAGAAATCTCAACAGACATTATAGGTTCTAATAAAATTGGTTTTGTTTTTGGAATGGCATTTTTAAAAGCAATTCTAGCGGCTATTTCAAATGATAAAGCATCAGAATCAACTGCATGAAAAGAACCATCTATTAATGTAACTTTCAAACTATCCATCTCATAACCTGCCAAAGTACCATTTTTCATAGCATTTTTAAAACCTTTTTCTATGGAAGGAATATATTCTTTTGGAATATTGCCACCTTTGACTTTATCAACAAATTGTAAACCACGAACTCCATCGTCCGCAGGAGAAATTTCAACAATAATATCTGCAAATTTTCCTCTTCCGCCAGACTGTTTTCTAAACAATTCTCTATGTCTAATTTTTTTTGTGATGGCTTCTTTATAAGAAACTTGCGGTTTACCTTGATTACATTCAACGAAAAATTCTCTTCGTAATCTATCAGTAAGAATATCTAAATGTAATTCGCCCATACCACTAATTACTGTCTGAGCTGTTTCTTCATCAACTTTTACTTTAAAAGTTGGGTCCTCTTCGGCAAGTTTACTGAGAGCAATATTTAACTTATCTAAATCTTTTTGTGTTTTTGGCTCTATTGCAATTTTCAAAACTGGAGCAGGAAAATTCATAGATTCAAAAACTATAGGATTAGTAAAATCACACAAAGAATCTCCGGTAGAAATTTTTCTAAAACCAACAACAGCACAAATATCACCAGCATAAATTTCTTTTTTTGGAATTTGCTTATTTGCGTGCATTTGATAAAGACGGGTTATTCTTTCCTTTTTATTTGTTCTTGCATTAAGAACGTAAGAACCAGCTTTTAAAACTCCAGAATAAATCCTAAGAAAAGCAAGATGACCAACAAATGGATCAGTTGCAATTTTAAAAGACAATGCTGAAAATGGTTCTGAATTTTCTGATTTACGAGAAATTTTATTATTTGTTCTTGGATCAATTCCAAAGACTTCATTTTTATCAAGAGGACTTGGTAAATAGCTGCAAATGGCATCTAACAAACGTTGAACACCTTTATTCTTAAAGGCAGAACCACACATAACAGGAATAATTTGCATATTTAGAGTAGCTTCTCTTACAGCATTTCTTATTTCATTAGGCGAAATAGAATTTTTATCTTCAAAATACTTCTCT
>JAOZVH010000272.1 GCA_029938235.1 Bacteroidales bacterium | reverse complement strand
ATTTGATGTCGAAACATTGGTGTTAAAAAAGAAACCTCCAATGTTAAAAAATTTTTAATAAAAAATCGTCCAAAATTTTAATATTTTTAAATTAAAAAATAAAAAAATTTTTTCAAAAATCGTAGAAATTTTAATGTTTTTTGATTTCAAAATAAAAAAATTTTTTCAAAATCGTAAAAATTTTAATGTTTTTTAATTTCAAATAAAAATATTTTTCAAAAATCGTTAAAATTTTAATGATTTTTTTTATTATAAAATAGATAGTGTTTTTATATATTTTGATTAAATTTCATAGCAAAAATTATAACATCATCAGTTTGTTCTCTTTTTCCTTTCCATTTCATAAAAATATCTTTCAATTTATTTTCTTGTTTTTTCATTGGTAAATTATGAATTTTAAGTAATAGCTTTTTAAATTTTTTCGACATAAATTTCTTATTTTTAATTTCACTAAATTGGTCTTGAAATCCATCTGAGTATATATAAATTATATCATTATTTTGCAATTCAATTTTGTTATTTTTGAATTTTTTTTCTCTGGGATAAAATCCTATTGGATTTCTTGTTGCTTTATATTCAATTAATTTTTTATTCCTAATAATTAATAGAGGATTATATGCTCCGGCATATTGTAAAATATTTGTTTCAGTATTAATACTGCACAATGCAATATCAAGTCCACTGCTATTTTTTGAACCAAAAGACATGAATGTATTTTTGAAACGTTCTCTTAACATCTCTAACACTATTGCTGGATTATTACTTGTTTCTCTTTTTATTATTTCATGTAAATATGTTATCCCAAGCATTGTAAGAAAACCTCCGGGAACTCCATGTCCAGTGCAATCAGCAGCAGCGAAAATTATATGTTTATCAATTTTGTTTACATAATAAAAATCCCCACTTACTTTTTCTTTTGGTTTAAAAAATATAAAATATTCTTTAATATAATTATCAATTATGTTTTTGCTTGTTAATAGTGAATTTTGTATTGTTTCTGCATAATTTATGCTATCAGTTATATTCTTATGTGCTATTTCAATTTTTTGCTTTTGAAGTTTTAATAATTTTTGTTTTCTTTTTGTGTCTGTTAAATCTATTATAACCGTATGCAATGCTGTTGTATTTTCATATGGAATTGAGGTCAGCCATACTTCTGATGGAAATTCTGTATTATCAAGATGTTTGTGTGTCCATTCGAACTTATAAAAACCTTCTTTTAATGCTATTGTAATATTTTTTTCAGCTTTTGTTTTAGATAATTCTCTGTCTTTTTGATATTTTGGAGAAAGCATTTCTGGTGAAATTTCTAATTTTGGTTTTTTTATACCAAACAGGATTTTTGCTGCTTTGTTATAAACAATAAATTTACCGTTTTTAAGAATTAATGTTGCATTTCTACTTTTTTCAAAAAGAGTTCTATATTTTTTTTCGCTTAATTTTATTAATTCTTCAGTTTTTTTTCTTTCTGTAATATCACGTAATATTCCTTCTACACCTTCTAAATTTCCTTTTTTATCGTATATAAAATGAGAATTTGTTTCGAAAGGAACTGCAGTATTATCATCTTTATTTTTAATTAATATTTCATAGTTTTTAATTTTACCTCCATTCTTTTTAAGATCTTCAAGTAATTTTAATCTGTCATCTGGATTGTAATAAAACATTTCCGGAACATTTTTGCCTATCATTTCATCTATGGTTTTTATATTTGTATATCTTAATGCCGATGGACTAATAAGTGTAAGTTCCTGTTTAATATTTGCTCTATAAAATACATCGTCCATATTTGTAATAACAGCTTTATAGATCTCTTTGCTTTTTTGTAGTTCTAAATTTTGTTTTTTTATCTTTTCAGTTTGTGCCACTATTTCTTCCTTTTGTTCAAATAATTCAAAATTTCGTTGATCAACCTCCAGACTTTGTGCAAATAATTTTTGATTTAATATATCTTGTTCTTTTTTTTGATATTCAAGCGTTTCCTGCAATTGTTTTTTCTTTATAATATTTGCTAATGAAATACAAATATTGTCAAAAAATTCAATATTTTCTTTTTTAATGACTTGCTCTTTTTCAATATACAAATTTAATATTCCAAAAATTTCTTCGCCAAGTATAATTGGTTTCTTCATGTGAATATATGCAATTGAATTATTATTTTTTTCAAATTTTGAACGGAAATCACCAATGTAATTTTTTTTTTCTGCAAATGCTTTTCCACAAATACATTCACCGTATTTAATTAATGAACAATGCTTAATACGATGTATGCCAATATTCTTTTGTGCTGACATTTCCAGATTACCGTCTTGATTTTTTATAAATATTGCACCTTGATTTTTTATAGAAAGCTCTGACACTTTCAAAATACTTTCTAATACATTTTGTAAAAAATCATTTAAATTAATATTATTATCTAATGAGCTTTCAATAATATTAGACAATAATATTTTGTTGGCAGAAAGTTTATTTTTTTCGGCAAGCAGTTTTTTTTCTTTTTTGTTTTTTTTGAAAATAATAATGATAAAAATAAATGTAATTAGAAATGTTATTATAATCAAATATGCTATAAAAGTTAAATTATCTAAATTTTCAACATTCCTTTTTAATTCAAAAACTTCTTTTTCTTTTTGTTCCATTTCAAAATTTAATTGTTTTTTTTCTACATTACGTTTTTCTTCTTCTTCTTTTAAAAATTGATATTTGGACAAATATTTATATGCACATGAAATATTATCTAATTTTTCATTTACTGAAATAAGTTGTTTCAACAGTTCAAAAGTTTGCTTATTATTATTCAAGCTGTCTGATATATTTTTTCCTATGAGAGCATAGTTTAAAGATTTCTTAAATTCACTTGTATGGTAATAAAATTTCGAATAATTTAGATATATTATAGGTAATATAAATAGGATATTTGTTTTAATTGCAATTTGTTCAGCTGTTTTACATTCCATTAATGCAGAGTCAATATCTCCTTTTTCTGAGAAGTATTCTGCTTTTTTTATGTGAATTTCCATTAGGAATTGCTTTTTTTTTGTTTTTTTCCCATATTCTATACCTTTTGAATAATAAAATAATGCACTATCTATCTTGTTTGCATTTTTAAATGAAGAGCCTATAAGTAAACAAGAATGTGAAAGCTCGTAATTAAGTTTTAACAATAATCGCTGACGATATGCTTTTTTATATAATTTTAAAGATTTATTATATTCTTCTTGTGCATTATAAATCATACCAATATTATTAATAGCAACAGCAGTTCCCAGCCTATACATTTTTTTATTATGAGCTTCAAATTTCTTAAAATTCTCTATTGCTTTTGTATAATATTTTTTTGCTTTTTCATAACTTGAATGTGCATAATAAAAATTTCCAAAGCTAATATCAGACCATGCAGTATTTAAATTATTTTTTTTTGCAATAAACATTGCTTTTTGGAAGTTTTTCATTGCCAAATATGATGCTCCGATACTTTCATATGTGATTCCGAATCTTACATACCAATTGAATTCTATTTCTGGATCATTTAGTTTTTCCCCAAGTTCAATACCTTTTTTGCAATAAAAAATTGCTTTTTTTACATTATTATTCCTAAATAGTAGAAATAATTTATTTATTAAATCGTTTTGTAAAGATTCGTTTTTTTCTTTTTCATATATGTAAATTAAATTTTCGAGACTGTCAGTTTTGCTTAGATTTTGTGAAAATGAAATTTTTTCAAAATTAAAAAATATTAAAAGTATTAAAAGTATTAATATTATTTGTTTCATTAAATTTTTTTTATAAAAATACTATATATTTTTCAAATTTTTAAACATATAGTATTTTTGTGAAAAATAATTTATACCTTATATTTATGCAAAAAATCTAAGGTATAAAAAAATAAATACATTGAAAGTATAATAAAACTTAAATAAAAAAGTATTTTTTTATTTATTAAAATAATATTAAAGTTCTTTAATATTATTCAATTTAAATTCTTCAGAATATTTTTTATCAGAG
>JAOZVH010000074.1:6101-13878 GCA_029938235.1 Bacteroidales bacterium | reverse complement strand
ATTTAAAAAATATTAAAATTTTGGACGAATTTTGAAAAAATTTTTTTTATTTTGAAATTTAAAAATGTTAAAATTTTGGACGAATTTTGAAAAAAAAATTTTTTCAAAAAACGATAAAATTTTAATGATTTTTTTAAATTTAAAAAAATCATTAAAAAAAAAATTAACTTCTTCCGTGACAATTTTTATATTTTTTTCCACTCCCACAAGGACAAAGAGCATTTCTTCCTATTTTAGGTTCTTCTCTTCTAATAGGTTGTTTAGTTTCTTGTTTATTAGAATTAGAGTTTAGTCCTTGTTTTTCAGCATTAAAATCCATTTTAGTTGTTTGCATTTTACTATAATCAGTCTTTTTAACATGAGAATCACTTGCTTCTTTAACTTCCTCTTCAACAACAAGACGACTTTTCATTAATGTAGAAATTACTTCTTTCGCATTTTTTTCTATCATGGTTTTAAAAAGCTCAAAAGATTCAAACTTAAAAATCAAAAGCGGGTCTTTTTGTTCGTAAGAAGCATTTTGTACAGATTGCCTTAGATCATCCATTTCTCTTAGATGTTCTTTCCAAGATTCATCTATGGTTGAAAGTATGCTAATTTTTTCAAAATTTTTAACAACCTCTTTGCCTTCACTTTCGTAAATATTTTTTAAATTTAAAATTGGCTGATAAAGACGAACTCCGTCGCTAATTGGAACTATAACTTGCCTATCATTTTTATATTTTTCAAAATCTTCTTTTATAACATTATAAACATATTCGGAAATATTATTTGACTTACGTTTATAAACCTCCTTTAATTTTAAGTTCAAATTATTAGAAATTTTTTCTGGTTTTTCTTTCAAAAATTCATCTTTTTCTATCTCTGGATTGATGGATAAAGTTGCCAAAGCATCATGTTTAAAATCTTCAATTTCAGAAAATCCATAATGTGTATTTACGATATTTTCAGAAACGTCAAGCATCATATTTGAAATATCTATGGAAATACGTTCTCCGTATAAAGCATGTCGTCTTTGTTTATAAATTACTTCACGCTGTGAATTCATCACATCATCATATTCTAAAAGACGTTTTCTTATTCCAAAATTATTTTCTTCTACTTTTTTTTGTGCTCTTTCTATTGATTTAGTTATCATAGAATGCTGAATAACTTCACCCTCTTCTATACCAAGTTTATCCATCATTTTAGAAATCCTGTCGGAGCCAAACATTCTCATCAAGTTATCCTCAAGAGACACAAAAAATTGTGAACTTCCGGGATCTCCTTGACGACCAGAACGACCTCTCAGCTGCCTATCAACTCTACGAGATTCATGTCTTTCTGTTCCAATTATTGCAAGTCCCCCACTTTTTATAACTTCTTCTTTTAATTTTATATCCGTACCACGTCCAGCCATATTTGTTGCAATGGTAACTGTTTTTACTTTTCCAGCTTCCGCGATTATATCAGCTTCTCTTTGATGCAATTTTGCATTAAGAACATTATGTCTTATACGTCTTATTTGCAAGGCTCTGGAAAGTAACTCAGAAACTTCTACAGAAGTTGTTCCAACTAAAACTGGACGATTTGCATTTGTCAGCTCAACAATTTCTTTAATTACAGCATTATATTTTTCTCTTTTCGTTTTGAAAACAAAATCTTCCTTATCGTCTCTAACAATTTTTCTATTCGTCGGAATAACAACAACATCTAATTTGTAAATATCCCAAAGTTCTCCAGCTTCTGTTTCTGCAGTACCTGTCATTCCAGCTAATTTTTCATACATTCTAAAATAATTTTGCAAAGTAATGGTGGCAAAAGTTTGTGTAGCCGATTCAATTTTTACATTTTCTTTAGCTTCTATCGCCTGATGAAGTCCGTCAGAATAACGTCTTCCGTCCATAATCCTACCAGTCTGCTCATCAACTATTTTAACTTTATTATCCATTACAACATATTCTACATCTTTTTCAAATAAAGTATATGCTTTTAATAATTGATTTATAGTATGTAGTCGTTCAGATTTTATAGAATAATCAGCAAGTAATTCGTCTTTTTTTATGCTTTTTTTAGATGCTTCTAAATCAGATTTTTCTATTTCTGCTATTTCTGTTCCTATGTCTGGAAGTATAAAAAGGTCTCTATCTTCTGTAGATTTTGTAATAAAATCTATACCTTTATCTGTTAAATCTATAGAATTTCTTTTTTCATCTATTACAAAAAATAAATCTTCTGTAATTTCTGGCATACGTTTTTCATTTTCCGCTAAATAAATATCTTCAGTTTTTAATAGCAGAGTTTTCATTCCTGTTTGTCCAAGAAATTTTATTAGCGGTTTATTTTTTGGAAGACCTTTGAAAGTTCTTAACAATAAAACTGCACCTTCTTCTTGTGTATTTTTATTAGCAATAAATTTTTTTGCGTTTATTAATAATCTATGTACAAACTTATTTTGTGCTTTTACAATTTGGTCTATTTTAGGTTTTAACTCGTCAAATAATTGATTATCCCCTTTCGGAACAGGACCAGAAATAATTAACGGTGTTCTTGCTTCATCAACAAGAACCGAATCTACCTCATCAACTATAGAATAATTATGTTTTCTTTGCACAAGATCTTTCGGACTAATAGCCATATTATCACGTAAATAGTCAAAACCAAATTCATTATTTGTTCCAAAACAAATGTCTGATAAATATGCTTTTCGTCTTGATTCTGAATTTGGCTCGTGTTTATCTATGCAATCAACAGACAAACCGTGAAATTCATAAATTGGTCCCATCCATTCGGAATCACGCTTTGCAAGATAATCATTAACAGTAACAAGATGAACTCCTCTTCCAGTTAAAGCATTAAGAAAAACAGGTAAAGTTGCAACAAGAGTTTTTCCTTCTCCGGTGGCCATTTCTGCGATTTTCCCCTGATGTAAAATAATACCACCTATTAATTGAACATCATAATGAACCATATTCCAAGTAATTTCTGTGCCTCCGGCAAGCCAAGAATTTTTATAAATTGCTTTATCTTTTTCTATAATAACATGTCTGTGTTTCGCCGCAAGATTTCTGTCAAAATCGTTAGCACTAACTTGCAAACTTTCATTTTCATTAAAACGTCTTGCAGTTTCTTTGACTATAGCAAAAGATTTTGGAAGAATTTTATTTAAAACTTCTTCTAATTTTTTTGTAATTTCAGATTCTAAATTGTCAATTATTGCATATTTTTTTTCTCTTTCAGGAATATTTTCTTCCTTTTCAATTTCTAATTTAAGATTTTTAACTTTCTCTTTTTCAACTTTAACAAAGTTTCTTATTTCTAATTTAAGATTTATAGTTTCTTCTCTTAATTTGTCATTACTATGAGAAATAATTTTTTTGTTAAATTCTTTTATTTCGTCTAAAACAGGTTTAATTTTTTCAATATCTTTATCAGATTTTTTTCCAAAAAATTTACCTATAATTTTATTTATTAAATTCATAATTTTAATTTTAAATTAATTAAAAAAATTAAAATATTTTTTTAAAAAAAATTATAATTTTTTTTTTTTTTGAAAATCAGTAATTTTTTTATATTTTTGTGAAAATTTAAAAAATGGAAAATAAAATTTATAAATTTTCTGAAATTAATGTGCAAGTTCTGGAAGAAATAGCTGATTTCAAACAGGTGAGAAGCAGAGAAATATTTAATGATTGGTTTAATTTTAAACTTGACATAAATAAATATGATGAAGAGTTTTTATTAAAATTAATTTCAGCAAATGAATATAATATAGATTTTTATTCAGAATTTCAATTACAATTACATTTTATCAGTCCGCTTTTAAATAAAGTGTATTTTTATGGCAAAAATTATCGAGAATGGTTTCAGCCAGAGATTTCCGGAATAGTAAACAGAAAAATACTAAAAGGAAAAGCTGATTTTATGGTGGCAAGTGGAGATAGAAAACCCAAAAAACCTTTTTTCTTTTTACAGGAATTTAAAAAACTAAAAACAGCTTCTGATCCAATTTCGCAATTAATAGCACAAATGTCTGTTGCAATAGAAATTAATAAAACAAACAAAATGTATGGTGTATATAATATTGGTAGATTTTGGTTTTTTGTTGTTCTTGAGAAAATTACAGATAACAAATATAAATACCACGAATCTAAGGCTTTTGATTCCTTAGAATTTGAACATTTAAAAAAAATTTATAAAAATTTAAAAGCAATTAAATTTTTTATTCAAAATGAAAAATTTCAATAAAAATGTTAGATAATAATTATTTAAAATTAATACATCTAAAAAAAGTCTTTTTACTGGAAGATATAAATATAAAATCTACTGATTGGATTCTTGGAGTAATAATATTTTCTTTAATAATATTATTAATTGTAAAACTTTTTTCTAAAAAATATTTGATAAGAATATTTAGCTCTACACATAATTATCAAATTGCTTACAAGCTATTTCGTAACGAAAATAATTTATTCATAAGGATTTCCATTTTTTTAAACATTTTATTTATAATAATACTTTCTGTATTCGTCTATCAAATTTTTGAGTTTTTTAATTTTAAGCAAGAATTAAATAATTTTCAAACTTATATGATATATTTTCTAATATTATTTATATTTTATTTTTCTAAAATATTTATTTATAAAATTTTGTCTCAAATAATTCTTGAAAAAAAATTCTTTTCAGAATACAGCTTTAACGTTTTTTTATTTAACAAAGTATATGGAATATTTTTAATTTTTGTTGTTACTTTTGTTTCTTTTTCACCGGTATCTTTCAAGAAATATTTTATTTATTTTGGAATAATTACTTTTATTTTAAATTTTTTATTGCAAACTATACGAGGAATTCAAATATCTTTTAACCATAAAAAACTTTCTTTGTTTTATATGATTTTGTTTTTCTTGTCTGTTGAAATTACCCCTTTTTTATTAATTTATAAATTCTTTGAATTTTTATAAAAAAAATATTTTTTTTATAAAAAAAATATTAATTTTGCATTATTTTTCAAATAAGATATTTGATTAAAAATTTTTAACATTAAAAGAATTCTAGCTTGAGAATCAAGAATATATTAGTATCGCAACCAAAGCCTAAAACAGAAAAATCTCCTTACTTTGATTTTGCAAAAAAAAACAATGTAAAAGTGGATTTTGTACCTTTTATACATGTAGAGGGAGTTACGACTAAAGAGTTTAGGTCTGAAAAAATTAATATTGCAGAACATAGTGCTATAATTTTTACAAGTAGAACGGCAGTAGATCATTTTTTTAGAATTGCTAAGGCAATGAAAATTACTATGTCAGATAAAACAAAATATTTTTGTATTTCTGAATCAACAGCATTTTATTTACAGAAATATATTGTTTACAGAAAGAGAAAAATATTTTTTGGGAAAAATAAATTCGATGATCTGATAAATGTAATAAAAAGAAATAAAAATGAAAAATTTTTAATTCCTTTATCAGACATACATAAAGAAGAAATTCCTAAAAAATTAAAAAAGAATAAAATAAAATTTACAAAAGCGATTTTATATCGAACCGTAAGTTCTGACCTTTCTAATTTAAAAAAAATAAATTATGATATTTTAGTATTTTACAGTCCATCTGGAATAAAATCTTTAATGCAAAACTTTCCGAATTTTGAACAAAAAGATACAAAAATAGCTTCTTTTGGACCAACAACAGCAAAGGCTGTAAAAGAAGCAGGTTTACGCCTTGATATACAAGCACCTTTACCACAAGCTCCTTCTATGACTATGGCATTAGAATTATATCTAAAAAATAACAATAAAAAGGATTAAAAAAACAATAAAATTTCTTAAATTATTAATAATTTAAGAAATTTTATTTCTTATCAAACCTTGTTAGACTTTCTTGCCCAACTACGTTTTCATAACCCAAAAATTTCTTTTTATTATATTCTTGAATATCAACAAGTTTATCTACTTTTATTCCCTTATCATTTAATTCTATTATTTTTTTTGCTCTTTCTATAGAAATTAATATTAAATTTTTATTGCTTTCTTTTTCAAAAGAGTACCATATTTGTCTTTTTAAAATATCTGCTTTTTTATAAAAAGCTAAACCTTCTTTGGTTTTTAAAACTATATTTTTATCTGGAAAATCTTTTTTTGCATCTATGTAAGTATCCACTTCGAAATTTAAACAACATTTTAATTTTCCACATTGTCCGGCTAATTTATTAGGATTTAAAGCAAGATCTTGTTTTTTTGCTGTTCCTGTTGTTACAGAAGAAAAACTATGCATCCATGCAGCACAGCAAAGTTTTCTGCCACAAGAACCAATTCCTCCAATTTTTCCTGCTTCTTGTCTAACTCCAAGTTGTTTCATTTCTATTCTTACTTTAAATTCATCAGCAAGAACTCTTATTAAATATCTAAAATCCACTCTTTCTTCCGAAATATAATAAAAAATTACTTTTGTCTTATCTGCTTGAAATTCAACAAAACCAATTTTCATTTTTAAATTCATAGCATTTGCAATTTTTTTTGCTTTTTTTAAAAGAATCTCTTCTAATTTTTTTGCTGATTTTAATCTTTTTATGTCTAATTCATTTGCTTTTCTGTAAATTTTTTTAAATTTAATTTTTTTTACATCTTTTTTCTTCTTGAAATTCTTTTTCAATTGAATTAAAACCAATTCACCTGTCAAACTTACTGCTCCAATATCGTGTCCCATTTTTGCTTCTACAAGAACCAAATCACCTTTTTTTAAAGGAATTTCATTAACATTTTCATATATTAATTTTCTTGTACTTTTAAAATGAACTTCAATTAAATTAGTTGCATTTGGGATTTGTGGCAGATCTTCCAGCCAATTAAAAACGTTAAATTTTTTATTGTAAGCTAAGTTACAAGATTTACAATCTTTACACATATAATTTTTTTAAAATATTTTTTTTTCTTTAAAAAATCTATAAAACATATCTAATAAAAAAGTAAAAATAATAATAAAAATAAAATTTCCTGTTCTAAAAACTAAAATAATTAATTGTATCAAAAGAGGTAAAAAAACCAATCCAATTAGACCAAAGATCACAATTTTTGATATTAAATTGAATTTTTCAAAATTTTTTTTATTATTTCTTCTTTTATTTTTCTTATAAGTATGATAACGTTTTCTGTCATTTTCTGTTTTATAAGTCCTGTTTTCTCTTCTTTTTTGATAATTTTCACTTGCTTTTTGGTACTCAGTTTTTTGGTAAGTTTTATTATTATATGAATTATTATTTTTATTAGACGGATTTTTGTAGGCAATTAAATTTCTATAAGCTTCATTTATTTTCGCAAATTCTAAGTTTGCATTTGGAGATTTATTTTTATCCGGATGATATAAAAGTGCTTTTTTATGATATGCTTTTTTTATTTCATTTGCACTTGCATTATGTGAAATTCCGAGTATTAAAAAATAATTATCTTCCATTTTTTTTTTCCAAAATTAAAATAAAAAAAATTAAAAAAACATATTTTTATAAAAATTTCTAATTAGAATTACATTTTTTTTAATTATAAAAATTTCGTCTTTTTTTGAAAAAATTTTATTTTAAATAAATTAAAATCATTAAAAAAATGCCGTTTTTTTGAAAAAAAATTTTTATTTAAAATAAATTAAAATCATTAAAATTTCGTCTTTTTTTGAAAAAATTTTATTTAAAATAAATTAAAATCATTAAAAAAATGCCGTTTTTTTGAAAAAAAATTTTTATTTAAAATAAATTAAAATCATTAAAATTTCGTCGTTTTTTTGAAAAATATTTTTTTTTAAATTAAAAA
>JAOZVH010000074.1:0-6001 GCA_029938235.1 Bacteroidales bacterium | reverse complement strand
TTGAAAAATATTTTTTTTAAATTATTAAAAATCATTAAAATTTTATCGTTTTTTTAATTTTTTAATAAATTAAAATCATTAAAAAAATGCCGTTTTTTTGAAAAAAAAATTTTTTAATAAATCATAAAATATTGGCGTTTTTTTGAAAATTAATTTTTTTTATTTTAAATAAAAAAAATTAATTTTGAATAAAATATAAAAAAATTATGGATTACAATTTTTCTGATATAGAAAAAAAATGGCAAAAATATTGGTCAGAAAATCAAATTTTTAAAGTTGATATAGATAAAACAAAAAAAAAATTTTATGTTTTAGATATGTTTCCCTATCCTTCCGGAGCAGGTTTACATGTTGGACATCCACTTGGTTATATTGCTTCTGACATTTATTCTCGTTTCAAACGTTTGCAAAATTTTAATGTTTTGCATCCTATGGGTTATGATGCTTTTGGTTTACCTGCCGAACAATATGCAATTCAAACCGGACAACATCCAGCAATTACAACAGAAATTAATATCAAACGCTATCGTGAACAATTAGATAAAATTGGTTTTTCTTATGATTGGTCACGTGAGTTTAAAACTTGTGATTCAGACTATTATAAATGGACCCAATGGGTTTTTATTCTAATGTTTAAGCATTATTTTAATAAAAATACACAAAAAGCAGAGTCTATAAAAAATCTTATAAAAGATTTTGAAAATAATGGAAATTTAAAAATCAATGCTGCCACCTCAGATAAAACAGAAAAATTTTCTGCCATTTCTTGGAATAAAAAAACAGAAAAAGAAAAACAGAAAATTTTATTAAATTATCGTATTGCGTACATTGATAATACCACTGTAAATTGGTGTCAAAAATTAGGAACTGTTCTTGCTAATGATGAAGTAAAAGATGGACTTTCTGTCCGTGGGGGATTTCCTGTTATACAGAAACAAATGAAACAGTGGCTTCTAAGGATTTCTGCATATTCCGAACGTTTATTAAAAGGTTTGGAAAAAATAGAATGGACAAATTCTTTAAAAGAAATTCAAAAAAATTGGATAGGAAAATCTGAAGGAGCAGAAGTATTTTTCAAAATAAAAAATTTTGACGAAAAAATCCTTATTTTTACAACAAGAGTAGATACGCTTTTCGGTGCGACATTTATGGTTCTTTCTCCGGAAAATGAAATTGTAAAAAAAATCACAAAAAAGGAAAATAAAGCGAGAATAGATAATTACATAGAAGAAACTAAAAAACGCACAGAAAGAGAACGTATTGCAGATGCAAAAAAAATTTCCGGAGAATTTACCGGAAGTTATGCAATAAATCCTTTTACAAAAAAAGAAATTCCAATTTGGATAAGTGATTACGTTCTTAGTTCTTACGGAACCGGAGCAATAATGTCTGTTCCGGCTCATGACAGCAGAGATTATGCTTTTGCAAAACATTTTAATATTCCAATTATTGAAGTAATTTCTGGCGGAGATATTTCAAAAGAATCTTACGACGCAAAAGAAGGAATTTTAATAAATTCTGGATTTTTAAATGGTCTAAATGTTAAAGATGCCATTTCATTAATTAATGAAAAAATTGAAAAAAACGGTATCGGAAAACGAAAAATAAATTTTCGTCTAAGAGATGCAATTTTTAGTCGTCAGCGATATTGGGGTGAGCCTTTTCCTGTATATTTTAAAGATAAATTGCCTTATGTTTTTGATGAAAAAGAACTCCCATTAAAACTTCCTAAGATAGATAAATTTCTTCCTACAGAAGACGGTTCGCCACCTCTGGGACGAGCAAAAAACTGGAAAACAAAAGAAAATTATCAAATGGAACTTTCAACTATGCCGGGTTTTGCTGGTTCGTCTGCTTATTATCTTCGTTATATGGACGCAAAAAATAATAAAGAGCTTGTTTCTAAGGAAGCAAATGAATATTGGCAAGATGTTGATTTATATATTGGAGGAACAGAACATGCAACTGGTCATCTTGTTTATTCACGATTTTGGAATAAATTTTTATATGACCTTGGTTTAGTTTGTAAAGATGAGCCTTTTAAAAAACTTGTAAATCAAGGAATGATACAAGGTCGTTCAAATTTTGTTTACAGGATTAAAAATGAAAATAAATTTGTATCTTACAATCTTCGTAAAAATTATGAAACAAGTAAAATTCATGTAGATGTAAATTTTGTTGAAAATGATATTTTGGACATTAAAAAGTTCAAAAATTGGCAAAAAGAATTTAAAAATTCCGAATTTATTTTGGAAAATGGAAATTATATTTGTGGATGGGCTATAGAAAAAATGTCAAAATCTATGTTTAATGTTGTAAATCCAGATGATATTATTGAAAAATACGGTGCCGACACTTTACGATTATATGAAATGTTTTTAGGTCCATTGGAGCAATCAAAACCTTGGAATACAAATGGAATAGAAGGTGTTCATAAGTTTCTTCGCAAAACTTGGCGATTATTTCACAATGAAAAAAATGAATTTTTTCTTAAAAAACAAAAGGCAAATTTAAAAGAATTAAAAATTTTACATAAAACAATAAATAAAATAAAAACAGATATAGAAAATTTTTCTTTCAATACTTCTGTGAGTGCATTTATGATTTGTGTAAACGAGTTGCATAATTTAAAATGCAATAAATTTGAAATTCTTGAAAAATTGATTATTTTATTGTCTCCTTTTGCGCCGCATATTAGTGAAGAATTATGGAATTTATTAGGAAATAATTGCAGTATTTCTTATGCAAAGTTTCCAAAATTTGAAGAAAAATATTTAAAAGAAGACAAAATAATTTACCCTGTTTCTTTTAATGGAAAAATGCGTTTTAAAATGGAAATTGATGCAAATTTTGATAAAAAACAAATGGAAAAAATAATTTTGGAAAATGAGAAATCAAAAAAATGGTTAAATAATAAAAAACCAAAAAAAATTATAATTGTTCCGAAAAGGATAATTAATATCGTTATATAAAAATATAATAAAATTTCTAATTCTTGAAGAATTAGAAATTTTATTTTAAAAAAAATGCCAATTATTTTACGAAAATAAATATTTTTTTGTAATTGTTAATATTACAAATTAGATTTGTATTATACAAAAATATTTTCAACCTGTACAAACCCAAAAAATTAATGTTTTTTTGAAAAAAGTTTTTTATAAATTATAAAATTCGTAAAAAATTGGCGTTTTTTGGAAAAAATTTTTTTATAAACTCGTAAAATTTCGGCGTTTTTTGGAAAAACTTTTTTTCAATAAATTTTTTCAATCTTACAAACCCAAAAAATTGTCATTTTTTTGAAAAAGTTTAGGTTTGTACAGGTTGAAATTTTTTATACTAAACTCTTTTAATTAATAAATAATAATTTACTAATTTTTGTTTTTGAACCGTCTTCATTAGAACAGAAAATTAAATAAACTCCTGTATTAGGACGTTTACCGTCAAAAGTTTTTCCATTCCAAACTGCTTGTCCACCCATTGCAGTTGTTTCGAAAATTAAACTTCCGGAAATATCTGTAATTTTTACATTCGCTTCATTTACCATACCTGTTATGATAATATCTCCATTATAATCTGGTTTTACAGGATTTGGATAAGAATAAACTTCTCCAAAATTTTCTAAACCTGCAGTAGCAACATCTTTATAAGAAACTATACCGTGAACAGTTCCAAAAAAAACCTCTCCTGTTTTATCGTCTATTGCAATATCAGCAATATTATTTGAAATTAATGGACTATTATTTTCATTAAAATGTTTTAATTGTTCTGTGCCGTCCTCAGAAATTAAAAAAACACCAGATTTTTCTGTGCCTATCCATTTTCTATTTGCTCCATCTACCGAAATTGCTCTAATAGTTTCGCTTTTCAGTAAATAATTTACATTGCCATCCATTTCAATTTTTATACGCTGCGCTTTCAAATTAAAACCTTCTTCAAAAACACGATGTGCTTCCGTATAAATAATAACACCTTCGTTAGTTCCCACCCAAATGATACCATCTGCATCTTCTGTTATAGAATAAATTGTATTTACTAAACTCTCTCCGGAATCATCAACAACTCTCACATCTAATTTTTTGCTTAAATCATCATTTTGTTCTTCAAGAGTTCCATTTTCATTGAAGACAAATATCCCATCCTTACGTGGTAAACGAACCCATTTATTATTATCCTCAGTTACAATAATTTCTTCGAGAGTTGATACGCTCTTTAATTCACGGTAATTCAAAGAAAACCATTCATCATTATTGTTTTTTACAGAAATCGCATCAGGAACTTCAGAATTAGTTACAAATAAATTATTATTCTTGTCAAAAGTTATTCCACCTGTACGAACATAAGGATCACCCGGTTTAATATTTTGAAGTGTGCTATTTTCATCATTATAAATATTTACAATTTCGTTATTTTCATTTAATTCAATAACTCCATAGCCCCAACTTGCAACAAAAACTTGTTTAGGATTTCTTGGATTAAAACAAATTGCCATTGCATCTTTTAAACCACTAAATTCTTCATTGCTCCATGATTCATTTTCAAAAACAGATAATTGAAAATTTTCCCAAAGGTTTCCCCAGAAAGCACTTACTCCTCCGGCAATAACATATAATTTACCATTTTTAATATTCATATCAAAAACTCCTCCGATGTCAGGAGAATTTGGATAAATACTTTGATGTTTATATTCGGTATCAAAAGTTCGCCCATCTCTTAAACCAGAATTTCCTCCGGCAACCCAAAGAGTATTTTCTTCATCGTAAATACAATATTGTGCCACTGCAGGAATATAATATTTATTAATGTTTTCTTCTCCTTTATTTATAATTCTTAAATAATCTCTGTAAACAATAAGAAATTTATCTTCATTTTTTACCAATTTAGAAATTCTTGTAATGTCTTCTTCGCCTATTGTTTTCCAATTTCCATTGTCAAAAACACATAAAAAATCTTTTTCTTCCTCAACAAATTTAGCAAATAATCTATTATCCCAAAAAACAACTTGTTCACAATTATTTGAAATAATATTTACTGGTAAATCAGTTATCTTTTTCCATACATTAAAATCTATTAAATTATCAAATTCTAAATTTGCTTTTAAAATTCCGTTTTTTGTTGAAGCGTAAATATTATTTTCATTATCTACAGTTAAAGATGTAACTGTAGTTTGTGTTCCATTTTCACCTATAAAATAACTATCTTTTACTTCTCGTCTTTCCATATCAATGACAACTATCCCAAAATCACAAGACAAATATGCTTTATTTTCAATAAAAAAAATATCGTTAATTTGTTTACTTCCAACAATTTGCCCACTTCTTTTTATATCAGAAATATTATAAACTTTATTATTCAAAATAAAATCTATGTTTCCATTTTTGTAGGCAATAAATAAAGTTTTATTGAAATTATTATACACAATATTACTAATTCCAAAATCTGATAAACCATCTATTTTGGAAATTTTTTTTACACTTTTATCTATTTTATCATAAAAAAACAAACCGGCTCTGGATAATACATAAATTCTATTTTCCACATTTACAACTTTCGTTGTCATTCTGTAAGGCAAATGGTCCCGCCAAGAACCAACAGGAATTTGAGAAAATAATATACAAGCATTAAAAATAAAAATTAAAAAAATTGTTATTGTAAATTCTTTTTTTTTCATTAAAAAAATTTTAAATTGTTTTTTTTATAAAACAAGTTTTTAATAAAAAAATTATAATTAAAAAATATTTTTTTTTATAATACTAATTATTTTACAAATAATCTCACAAGAACCTAAATTTTTAATGATTTTTTATAATTAAAAAAAAATTAAATTTCAAGAAAACATCACATTTTTTATAATTTTTTTTATTAAAAAATAATTTTTTTCAAAAAAAACGGCATTTTTTTATGATTTTTTATTTTGAAATTAAAAAATATTAAAATTTTGGCGATTTTTGAAAAAAATTTTTTTTATCTCAAATTAAAAAATATTAAAATTTTGGCGATTTTT
>JAOZVH010000073.1 GCA_029938235.1 Bacteroidales bacterium | reverse complement strand
AAAAAAAATTTTGGTTCTTGGAACCTTTTTGTGAAATATAAATTTTTTTTATTAAAAATAAAAAGATTATGATTCATCGTCCACGATGATTTCGTTGCATCGTCCTATAAAGCATTGATGTTTAATGTTTTAATGACGATTTGGAATAAAATTTTTGAAAAATATTTTGAAAAAAAGCATAAATTTTTCACATTTTTTTTATGAAAAAAAACTCACCACAAAAAGGTTCTATAGACAAAATTTTTTCCAAAAAACGACGAAATTTTAATAATTTATTTAAAAAAAAATTTCCCCAAAAAACGTTAAAATTTTAATAATTTATTTAAAAAAAACTATTATGCGTCAAGCGTCCACGATTGACACGTGGAATACCAAATCAAGCGTGGACGCTTGACGCATATGGTAAAAAAAATTTTTTCAAAATTCGCCCAAAATTTTAATGTTTTAAAAAAAATAACATTTAACAAACATTGGTGTTAAAAAAGAAAAACCAATGTTAAAAAATTTTTTTTTCAAAATTCACCCAAAATTTTAACATTTTTTAAATTTTCAATTAAAAAAAATTTTTTTTCAGAAAACGCATAAAATTTTTAATTTCAAAATAAAAAAATTTTTTTTTCAAATTCGTCCAAAATTTTAATAATTTTTAATTTTAAAATAAAAAATTTTTTCCAAAAAACGCCGAAATTTTAAGATTTTTTAATTTCAAAAAAAATCGTTATTTTTTTGAAAAAAAATTTTTTATAAGAAATAAAATTAAGATTTTATGAAAAAAATATTTGGAATGTTTGATATTTATTATAATTTTGCGAGTGAATTCATTTTTTATTATAATATAAATATTTTGAAATATTGATTATAAAAAAAAAAATTAAGAAATATGAATATTCACGAAAGAACAAAAAAAATTCTTAAAGAATTAAATAAAGATATTTACGAAAAAGAAGAAGTAATTTCTTTAACTTTTTTATCTGCAATTGCTGGAGAAAGTATATTTTTACTTGGTGCTCCCTGTGTAGCAAAAAGTTTAATTGCTCGTAGATTAAAATTTGCTTTTGAAAATTGAAAATCATTTGAATACTTGATGAATAGGTTTAGTACACCAGACGAAATGGTCGTGAATAATTTTTTTTTTTAAATTTTTTTATTATGAAAAAATATTAAATTGCAAAAAAAAAAATATGGACAAATAAATGTACATTGTAAATATTGTAGTTAATAAATGTAAAATTTTCGGTAAACAAAGCAATAACAACGTTGTTTTTGCATGATTGTAAATATTTTTCAAAAAATTACAATACAATCTTATGAAAATGTGTAAATAAAAAATTATTAAATGGACATAATGGTTCGGAATATAGATACATCATGGTATTAAAAATTATAAAAACAAATTATGGACATATAAAAATAAAATAAAATATGTAAATTATAAATTTTTATATTACAATATTCATAAAAAATATCAAAATAGATAAATATTATGTTTTATAAATGTTGATTATGAACAATGGTTTTTGTATAAAAAAAATAATAAATATGGGTTCTATATTTTTAAAAATCTTTTGTAATTTTTGGTTTTGTTTTTGCAAATTATGATAATAATATAAAAAAATGTTAATTTATTGCCAAAAAATTTAATTATTGTAAGAAAAGATGGAGGGGTCATACAAAATGTTAATTTTACGTCATGCATAAAATTGGAAATATCAAATTAATGAAAAATCTTGATAATAACAAGAATAAAAAGATTGAATAAAAACAATTTGATTTCAAAATCTTTTAATGCATGATATTGTTATTGGCTCATTTATTATGAAATATTTATTCTAAATACAAAATTTTTTCAAAAAATCGGCAATTTTTTACGAATTTTTTAAATTAAAAAAATTTTTCAAAATCTGCTGTTTTTTATGATTTTTAAATTATTATTTTAATAATTTATTAAAATAATAATTTTATCTAATTTTTGCATCCAGATTTTTTTCAAAAACATAAATTAATTTTTTCATAATTTTATCAATTTGTTTCTCATTTAAAGTTTTATTTTTGTCTTGTAAAATAAAACTTATTGCGTAAGATTTTTTATCTTTTTCAAGATTTTTTCCTTCATAAATATCAAATAAATTTAATTTCTTTAAAAATTTTTTTTCCGTTTTTTTAGCCAAATTTTTAATGTTTTCAAAAGAAACATTTTTATCTATTAATAAAGCAAGGTCTCTTTTTACCTGTGGAAATTTAGAAATTTCTTCGAAAGCAACTTCATTTGTAGAAAATTTTATTAAATTATCCCATTCAAATTCCGCATAAAAAACTTCTGTTTCTATGTCTAATTTCTCGCAAACCTTTTTGGTTAAAAGTCCAAAATTTACAAAAGAATTTTTTTTCAAACAAAAATTTAAACCATAAGAAAAGATATCATTTTTGATTTCTTTTAATTTTAATTTTTCAATATCTATTTTTAAAATCTGAAAAATATTGCAAACGTAATTTTTTAAATGAAAAAAATTTGTATTTTTTTCTTTTTCCTGCCAAGAATTAGAATTAATTTTTCCTGATAGAAAAACACTAAGATTTTGCTTTTCAAAATAATTTTTTATGAATTTCGAAAAATTATTTTCTTTATCAAAAGAATATGAATTTCCAAATTCGAATAATTTCAAATCAAAATTTTTATAATTCTGATTAAATTTTATGGTTTCCAGACCTGAAAACAAAAGTGTTTGTCGTAAAGAATTTAAATCAGAGCTTAAAGGATTAACAATTTTTACTGTATTTTCTTTTTTATAAGATTCAAGTTCTTCAAAATAAAAAGATTTTGTAAGAGAATTTGACATCATCTCATTGAAACCCATATTTGCCATTAAATCTCCAACTTTATTTTTTAAAGATTTATCGTCAATTTTTGGAGCATAAGAAATTGCCGATTTTACATCCGTAGAAATTTCTATATTATTATAACCGTAAATCCTCAAAATTTCTTCAATAATATCTGCTTCCCTCGTAACATCTACACGATAAGTTGGAACTTCTAAAATTAAATTTTCTTCATTTTCCTCCAAAATAAAAATCTCAAGAGAATTTAAAATATTTTTAATTTTATTTTTTTCTATGGTTTTTCCTATTAAACGAGAAATATTCTTATAAGAAACTTTTATTTTACGCTTTTCAATTTTTTTATTATAAATATCTGTAATTTCAGAAATTTCTCCTCCGGCCATTTCTTTAATCAATAAAGCAGCACGTTTTAAAGGATAAATAGTATTATTTGGGTCCATTCCACGTTCAAAACGAAAAGATGAATCTGTTTTTAATTGATGTCTTTTTGCCGTTTTTCTAACAGAAACCGCATTAAAATAAGCACTTTCTAGGAAAATATTTTTTGTTTTTTCTGTAACACCACTGTCAATTCCGCCGAAAACTCCTGCCATACACATTCCATTTTCAGAATTACAAATCATAAGATCCTCATCAGATAAATTCCTTTCTAATTCATCGAGAGTTTTAAATTTTGTATCTTTTTTTAAGTTTTTAACTATAACTTTTTTTCCAATAATTTTATCAAAATCGAAAGCATGAAGTGGTTGTCCTGTTTCGTGCAAAACGAAATTTGTAATATCTACAACATTATTTATTGGTTTTAAACCTATACTTTTCAAATTATTTTTTAACCATTCCGGAGATTCTTTAACTTCCAAATTAGAAATTGTTAAACCAGAATAACGATGACAACTTTCTTGATTTTCTATTTCAATAGAAATTTTATTTTTATTTTTTGGAGAAAATTTTTCAACATTCGGTTTAAAAAGTTCAATATTTTTATATTGCTTGAAATAAGCAACTAAATCTCTGGCAACACCAATGTGCGAAGCAGCATCTATACGATTTGGTGTTAAACCAATTTCAAAAATATTGTCATTTATTATTTTAAAATGATCTTTTGCAAGAGTTCCAACTTTTGCTTTATTATCAAGAATAATGATTCCTTCATGAGAATTTCCTAAACCTATTTCATCTTCGGCGCAAATCATACCTTCGGAAACCTCTCCTCTTATTTTAGTTTTTTTTATTTTTAATGTTTTATCATTTTGATATAAAGTTGTACCAATTCCAGCAAAAACTATTTTTTGTCCAGATTCAACATTAGATGCTCCACAAACAACATTTAATAGTTTTTTATCTCCGATCTTTACTTTTGTCAAACTTAATTTATCTGCTTTTGGATGTTTTTCTTTGCTTATGATCTCTCCAATTACAAGACCTTTTAAACCTCCTTTTACACTTTCAAAATTTTCAATTCCTTCAACCTCAAGACCAATATCTGTAAGTATTCGAGAAAGTTTTTCTACACTTAAATCTAAATTTATATAGTTTTTTAACCAATTGTATGAAATTTTCATAAAAAATTATTTTAAAAAAATACAAATGTAAATTTAAAATTAAAAAAATGAATTTTTTATAATCTTTTTTTAAAATTTAATTTTTTTTAATTTTAAAATAAAAAATATTAAAATTTTGGACGAATTAAAAAAAAAAAATTTTTTTTTTTTCAAATAAAAAAAAATTAAAATTTTGGGCAAATTATGAAAAAAAATTTTGGAATATTTTTTCATTCGCTTTGTTCAATTATTTTTTTTACTTTTTCTCTAATTTCTGTTTTTTTATCAATTATATATTTCATTTCATTGCTTATTCGTTCAATTTCTTTTTTATTTGTGTGTATAGGCAAAATTAATTCATTTATTCTGTTTCCCAATGTAGATAATGTTGCTTGCACAAAAGTCTGAATTTTAACTTGTTGTTTAACTATTTTTGTATTTAATAAATACAAAATATAATATGAATTTAGTGCATCTTTTGATAAAATTCTTATTTTTCGCAAATGACTTTGAATTACAATATTCTTATCTAATCTTGTTACCATAGATGATTTTCCAATTAAAAAAGTTCCGTCATTTACAAATAATATATCATTTATTTGTACATCTTGCGATGTCTTATATTTTTCATAAATTTTTTTGGAAACTGCTTTTATTGGGTTCATTTTTATTTCCCAATTAACAATATCTGTCGTTCTTACAAAAGGTATTTTTCCTGTTCCATAACTTCTTGAACCTATTTCATTTCCCCTTCGTATTTGTAAAATTCCTTTTTCAATTAATTCTTTAATTGAAATAAGTTTATATTTTCCACTTTTTTTAAGTTTTTCAAGTTTTTGTTTAATTTCAGGATTGTAATTTTCAGGAATATAAATGTTCTCTCTAATTTCATTAGTATTTATTGAAAATCCAAGATTACTTTCATTTTCAATTGCATCATTTAGAAAATGTTTGAAATTTATCGCTATTTCCATTGTTTCATCGTCTAAAATTTTTTGCCCTTTTTTGTCATAAATATGTGAACCGTCTTTGTCTATTTTAAAAATTTCTTTTCCGTTTTTATCATGTCCTATTGCGTTTGCAATTGCCATAAATACTTTTGAACGATTTTGCTTCTTCTTCTCAATAAAAACAATACTTGTTTTTGTATGTGTGCTTGGTTGAAATGTTTCTTGTGAAAGGCTTATAATTCCAAGAATTGAAGCATATTTTCTAATATATTCCCAAATATATCTGTCAGATGGATTTCCAAAAATTCCTTCGGGTAAAATCATAGCTGCTTTTCCACCGTCTTTTAATAATTGTATAATTCGCTCGATAAAAAGTATTTGTGGTGGTTGTTTTTCTCTAAGTTTATTTGTTTGATGCCAATCTTGTCCATTTTTCCAATAATATCCAAGTTCATATTGTCGTAAAAGCTTTTCTCCAATAACAGGAATTTTTGCTCCAAAAGGAGGATTTGTTAAAATCAAATCAAAACTTCCAAGTTCTATATTTTCATTTGTTTGTAAACTCCATTTTTTTGGCTCTTCCAAACTATTTTCACAGAAAATATGATATTCATTTTCACCGAGAAGTGTTAAATATATTTTTGCAAGTTTTGAAAGAAATAGATCTTTATCAATTCCTGTAATATAATAATTATCAATTCTTTGCTTTTGCAAATATTTTAAAATATGTGCTAAAAATCCACCACTTCCACAAGCTGGATCAATAATTCTATCTCCTTTTTTTGGTTGCAAAATATCAATGATCATTTGAACAATATTTCTTGGCGTGAAAAATTGACCTTCACCTCCACGAAAGGATCTTCCAATTAATTCTTCAAAAGCATCTGCAATAATATCTCTATCTGCATCAAGTAAAGATACATTTTCTAATTTTGAAATTATATAAGATAAATTTTCATCTTTAATTTCTATTCGTTCATTTTTTTCAAAAATATCAGAATATTTTGTTTTTACATCTTCAAAAATTTTTTTTATTCTGGCGGTAAATTCATTTAAATTTTCATTTGGTCTATTTGCAATATCTACAAGTTCATCTTTTTGTTTGTTTTTTTCATCATAAATTTTGCAAAAAAGTATTCGCATTATATTTTGTGCGATTTTTTCATCTCGTGAAATTCCTGTTACATTGCCAGCGAAATAATCTCGTATTTCTCTAAATACAATTTTCAAATTATAAATAGCTTGTAAATCTTTACGGTAAATTAATTTTTTCGATTTGTTTATTTCTGCAGATAAAAATAAATCCATTTTTTTAATTTTAATTGTTATTATTTTTGTTATGAGCGTTCACAATAAATTCCATAAAATTAATTGTTTCTCTAAGGGAGTGGTCGGTCATTGCAATATTACACCACCTATGACCATATCTTACTGTATTTGCTTTATGTCTTATTTCTTTTTCTACAAGTGGATTTTACGTGTAAAATTTGATTACTACCGTCAGTTCCTTCTGTTTTTTTTGATTTTTGCCAATCTGGTGTCCAAGTTGTATTCCTTTTTTCAGTTCTAAATTCATTAAGTTTATTACTCAAAGGTAATTTACAAACTGGACAATTTAAAAAATCTTCTTTATTTTTTGGAAATATTTTTGAAGGTAAATTAATTTTAGTATCAATTATTTGATTTTTTAATAATTCTATTATTTGAGGATACAATTCATCAAAATTTACATTGTAATATTCAACAGCAACAGAAATTGCAAGAGTAGCATAAGTTTCAACACTATCTTGCCAATCGCAAGCTTCATAAGATGGTATTACACATCTATTTTGTAAGCATTCATTTCGCCAAATTTTCAGTATATCAATATGTTCTATCCAATGTTTAGGCAATACAACATATCTTTTATTTAAATTATGAACATTTTCAGCATAAATTTTTTGTTCTTTATTATTTTCTTTTATGACAAAAATCAATGTTGTTTCTCCTTCAATTTCAATTCTCTCAATTGAAGTTGCAAAACTTATTGGTTTAGCAGCAACAACTAATGGATGCCAACGAAGATTTCTATTTGAATAAGGAGCATTTCCACTTTTACCACGTGTGCAAATGGCATCTCTTTGAAGTTTTCCACCACCACGTCCAACTCCTGCATCTCGTGTTTTACTTATTTTTCCATATTGTTCTTTAAATTTTTTTTTTTAATCATTATCCGAAATTAAATTTTGAACTAATAATGATATAGAAGAGCAAAATTCTATAACTTTTATGTCTAAATTAGTTAAGAAACTTGCACTTATTGTCCTTCCTACTGCCATAACTCTTTCCTTTATATATTTTACAAAAGTAATTAAAAAATTGGTTTTATTGTTTTTTTTGAAAAAATACAGAAAATGTACTTTTACATTGGTTTATGGTGTTTTTTTGATAAAAAATCAAAAAACCTAAGTACTCAATTTTTTCAAAAAATATTCAAAATTTTAATATTTTTTATTTTGAAATTTTAAAAAAAATTTTTTTCAAAAATCGTCCAAAATTTCAATATTTTTTATTTTGAAATTAAAAAAAAAATTTTCAAAAAATCGTTCAAAATTTTAATGTTTTTTATTTTGAAATAAAAAAAATTTTTTTCAAAAATCGTCCAAATATTTTAATATTTTTATTTTGAAATAAAAAAAAATTTTTCAAAAATCACTCAAAATTTTAATATTTTTTATTTTGAAATAAAAAAATTTTTAATAATTTGTTCAAAATTTTAATATTTGCAATATAAATGTTTTACAGCTTGCAAATAAATATAAATTTTTTTCAAGTTAAGAAAATTCAAAGCATCAAGTCCGTCCGAAACAAAATATTCATAATTCCCATTTTCTAACTTTTCAAGAATCATAAATTTCCAGTAAGCCCCAATTATGTATCCTCCTTTTATTGTATTTGTGTTGTTTTTTTCAATTGCCGCAAGCATAGCCGCCAGAACTTGATATTCTGGATTACCAGTTGGATTTACAGATTTTTTATATTCCTGTAGGAAAAAATAAGGTTTTTTAGGTTCATTTATGCCAGTTGCAACAAAAAAGTCTGGATATCCTTTCAGTGTCCAATTATTTAATTTACAGCTTATAGAATATTCATACCAATCTTTTATTTTTTTATTCCTAAACTTCACTTTATTTAAAATAAAACCTATAAATTTTACCGTTAAAGTTTGTTCATTATAACTGTTCAAATAAAATTTATTTTCTTTTATTAATTCTTTTAAAAAACTTTTTTCTTCCTCATAGAGTTCATATTTATACGAAAACCATTCTTCGAATTTAGTTTCATTATCTACCTGTTGAATATTTACAATCTCCATTAATTTCTCTAAAGTTGCCTCTCTAAAATTTAAACTTTTTTCAAGTTTTTCATATAAATTATATTCTTCTTCAAATAATTCATAAATTTCGGATTTACTTATTAAGTTATTATCTGTTTTATTAATTAATTTTTCTAATACATTTCTCAGTAAATTTGTTACTTTTTTAGACTCTTTTTCCATGAAAAAATTTTTTTTTCAAAAATATAAATAAAATTTTAAATTTTAATATTTGCAATATAAATATTTTACAGCCTGCAAATAAATATAAATTTTTTTCAAATGTTCAAAATTCAAAGCTTCAAATCCATCGGAAACAAAATATTCATAATTCCCATTTTCTAATTTTTCCAGTATCATAAACTTCCAGTAAGCACCAATTATATATCCTCCTTTTATTGTATTTGTTTTGTTTTTTTCAATTGCTGCAAGCATAGCCGCCAGAACTTGATATTCTGGATTACCACTTGGATTTACAGATTTTTTGTATTCTTGAAGAAAAAAATAAGGTGTTTCGGGAACTTCTATTCCTGTTGCGACAGCAAAATCAGGTTCACCATTAAAAGTGTAACCGTTTAATTTACAAGTCATTTTATGTCCATACCAATCTGTAAAATATTCAGTATCAAAATCAATTTTATTTAAAATCTGTCCTATAAATTTTACCACCAATTTTGTTTCGTTGTAATTTACAATAGATAAACGATGTTTTTTTATTAGAGATAAAAGGAAATTATTTTCATCGTCAGAAAGTTTATATTTGTAGGAAAACCATTCTTTAAATTTTTCATTATTATCTATTTGTTTAATATTTACAACTTTTTTCAAATCTGATAAATTTGCATATCTAAAAGTTATTGTTTTTTTCTTATCTATGAATTCTAACAATTTATATTCATTTGCCAACCACGTTTCAAATTTCACTTTATCGCTTTCCTTATCTAAATTAACAATTTTTATTAATCTTTCTAAGGTCTCAATACTAAATTCTAATTTTGTTTTTAAGTATTTTTTCATAATTTAAAAAATTATTTATTTATATAAAAAAAATTTTTTCAAAAAAAGCATTTTTTTTTAATTTTTTTAAAAAATGTTTTTTTTATTTGCAAAAAAAAAATTATATGCAAAAAAATTTAGTAATTGTTGAGTCTCCTGCGAAAGCAAAAACTATAGAAAAATTTTTAGGAAAAGATTTTATTGTAAAGTCTAGTTTTGGACATATTAGAGATTTGTCGAAAAAAAATTTTGGAATAGATATAAAAAATAATTTTAAACCAAATTATGAAATTTCTCCTGATAAGAAAAATGTTGTTTCTGATTTAAGAAAAATATCAAAAAAGACAGAAATTGTTTGGCTTGCTTCTGATGAGGATAGAGAGGGAGAAGCAATTGCTTGGCATTTATCTGAAGTTTTAAAATTAAAAAAAGAAAAAACCAGACGAATTGTTTTTAATGAAATTACAAAAAATGCCATTTTAAAAGCAATTAAAAATCCTCGTTCTATAAATCAAGACCTTGTTGATGCTCAGCAGGCAAGACGAGTTCTTGACAGATTAGTTGGTTTTGAAATTTCGCCAATTCTTTGGAAAAAAGTTAAACCTTCGCTTTCTGCGGGACGAGTTCAATCTGTTGCGGTTCGTATTATAGTTGAAAGAGAAAGAGAAATAATAAATTTTAAATCTGTTTTTTCTTATAAAATCATTGGATTTTTTAAAATTTTCAATAAAAATGAGAAAAAAAATTTTTCTTTCAAAGCAGAAATTTTAAAAAATATAGATACAAAAAAAGCATCTTTTGAATTTTTGCAAATTTGTAAAAATTCAACTTTTAAAGTTGGTGATATTGAAAAAAACCCATCAAAAAAATCTCCATCTCCTCCTTTTACCACTTCTACTTTACAACAGGAAGCAAGTAAAAAATTAAATTTTTCCGTAAAACAAACTATGGTTGTTGCTCAGAAACTTTATGAAAAAGGGAAAATTACTTACATGAGAACTGATTCTGTAAATCTTTCTGAACAAGCAATTCAAAATGCAAGTGATGAAATTATAAAGAAATTTGGGGAAAATTATTCACAAATTAGAAATTATAAATCTAAAATAAAGGGCGCACAAGAAGCTCACGAAGCAATACGTCCAACGTATTTTGAAAATATAAATGTTTCGGCAAATTATCAAGAACAATCTTTGTATAATTTAATTTGGAAGCGAACAATTGCATCTCAGATGTCTGATGCGAAATTGGAAAAAACAAAAATAATTATAGAGATTTCCAAATCTGATAAAAATTTCGTCGCAAAAGGAGAAGTAATTTTATTCGATGGATTTTTGAAAATTTATAGTGATTCTATAAATAATGATAAAAAAGAGGAAAAAAATATCCTTCCAATTATGAATTTGAATGACAATTTAATTATGGAAGAAATTAATGCTACACAAAAATTTTCTAATCATCTGCCTCGTTTTACTGAAGCACGTCTTGTGAAAAAAATGGAAGATCTTGGAATTGGAAGACCGTCAACTTATGCTCCGACAATCTCAACCATACAAAAAAGAGATTATGTTATCAAAAAAGATATGGATGGCAAAAAACGAGATATTTTTCAATTGGTTTTAAAAAATAATGAAATTAATGAAATAAAAAAAGAAGAAAATTTTGGAAAGGAAAAATCAAAATTATTCCCTACAGATATTGGAATGCTTGTAAATGATTTTCTCATAGAAAATTTCACTGATATTTTGGACTATAATTTTACAGCAAATGTTGAAAAAAACTTTGATAAAATAGCAAAGGGGAAAATTTTATGGAGTAAAATGTTAAAAGAATTTTATGAGCCATTTCATACGAAAGTTGAAGAAATTGATAATATTTCTGAAAGAAAAATCTCTGAAAGATTCTTAGGGATAGATGAAAAAACGAATAGAAAAATTTTTGTACGAATTGGTCGCTATGGAACAATAGTGCAACTTGGCGAAAAAAGTGATGAAGAAAAGCCTGTTTTTGCAAATTTAAAAATGGACCAACATTTAGAAACTATAACTTTTGAGGAAGCAAAAAAGTTATTAAAAGATGGAAATGAAGGTAGAAAACTTGGTGTAGATCCAAAAACGAAAAAAAATATTTCTGTTCGTATGGGACCTTATGGAGCAATGGTTCAAATGGGTGAAAAGATAAAAGATGAAAAACCGCAATATGCGAGTTTGAAAAAAGGACAAAATATAAATACAATAAGTTTAGAAGAAGCGCTGGATCTATTGAAATTGCCAAGAACATTGGGAGATTTTGAAGATGAAAAAGTTGTAATTGGAATTGGTCGTTTTGGTGCTTATGTTAAACATAATAATCAGTTTGTTTCTTTGAAAAAAACTGATGATCCTCTTAAAATTAATTTAGTTCATGCAATTGAATTGATTAAAGAAAAAAGAGAAAAAGATAAAAAGAAAATTATAAAAACTTTTGAAAACGAGGATTTAAAAATAATTTATGACAGATGGAAAAACCCTTGTATTTTGTATAAAAAGAAATATTTTCGTTTGCAAAAAGATTCTGATTTTAAAAATTTAAGTTTAGACGAATGTTTAAAAATTGTTGGTGCTGATAAAAAACTTGCAAAAAATAATAAAAAGAAAGTTGTTAAAAAAAGAAAAACAAGGAAAAAATCGTAATTTTTTTTTTATAATTTAAATTATAAATTTATGTTGCAAAGAGAGTTATATTCTGAAAACATTGCTATGGAAGACAAAGATTTTAATTTTCATAAATTATATTTTTTGAAATCTTTGCGTACTTCCTCAAAAAGCAAAAATAAATATAAAAGGTCTTTATTATCTCCTTTGCGTTATGCCGGAGGTAAAAGCCTTGCTGTAGGAATGATTTTAGAATTAATTCCAAATGATGTAAAAAAAATTATTTCACCTTTTTTTGGCGGTGGTTCTTTGGAAATTGCTTGCTCCAGTGGAGCAAAAATTAAAGTTATTGGTTTTGATATTTTTGATATTCTTGTAAATTATTGGAAGATTCAAATTTCAAAACCAGAAGAATTAGCAAAAATTTTATCAAATTTTACAGCAACAAAAGAAAGTTTTAAAGAGATAAAAGAAGTTTTAAAGAACCACTGGAAAAAAATTAAAATGATTGAAAATAAAATAGAATTAGCTGCTCATTATTATTTCAATCATAATACGTCTTACGGTCCTGGTTTTTTAAGTTGGCCATCATCTGTTTATGTACAAGAAAAAAGATATAAATCTATGGTTGAAAAAGTTAGGAAAACTAAATTAGAAAATTTAGAAGTTAATTGTGATTCTTTTGAAAATGTATTTCCAAAATATGAAAACGATTTTTTTTATTGCGACCCACCGTATTCTTTAGAAGGAGACAGCAAAATGTTCAAAGGAATTTATCCACAAAGAAATTTTCCAATTCATCATAACAATTTCAATCATAAAAAACTAAGAAATTTACTTTTAAATCATAAAGGAAAATTTATATTATCTTATAATGATTGCTCGACAATTAGAGAGTGGTACAAAGATTTTAATTTTATAGATGTTTCTTGGCAATATACTATTGGGCAAGGGGAAACACGAATTGGAAAAAATAGGATAAATAACAATATTAATCATGTTAAAAAATCTCACGAAATTTTAATTTTAAATTATAAATTATGAGAAAAAAAAATCGATGTCCAGTGAAAAAGCAAAAAATGTAAGAGCAAAAGGACATCTTAGAACATTTCTAAACAAAGCTATGTTTAACGGTGGAGAAGTTGATTATTTAACAGTAAAACATAATAATTTATTTCATATTTTTTATTGTAAAGATGTGATAAATGTATTTGGAGATAATCTTGAAATTTGTAATTCGAAAGCAAGAAAGGGACGAACAAATGAAACTTCAGAACAAAAAGTTTTGTTCAAATATAATGGGAAAAATTTAGGAGAGCTTGAAATAAGAAATAGCAATTATAACCATTTCAGAGAGGTTTTATTTGTTATGAATAAAATTAAGGTTTTGGAATTGTTATTTGAAAAAATTAAAATTGTGGAAAATTTTAATGATAAAGTTTTACTTTATGGAGCAAGCAATAAAAGATTTAAAAAATAAAAATTATATATTTTTCAAAAAATCATTAAAAAATTGACGTTTTTTTCAAAAAATTTTGTATCCGCTCAATTTAGTATGGTAAAATGGGATTTTTCTTATGATGTATTT
>JAOZVH010000004.1 GCA_029938235.1 Bacteroidales bacterium | reverse complement strand
CCCACGTATTGACCATTGGGAATGTCATTTTAATGTAGATTTGAAAGTTTCAGATAATAATAATGGAAGAATTTTTTAAAATTCTTCCATTATTATAAAATTGGCAAATAATGGAAGAATTATTGCATTGCATTATCATTATCTCCCAAGAACCTTATGCGTCAAGCGTGTCGCTTGACACGGAAGTATCTTACCTATTATGCGTCAAGCGTCCACGCTTGACACGTGGAATACCAAATCATCGTGGACGCTTGACGCATATGGATGTTTTTTTTATTCTTTTAAATTAAAAAATATTGAAATTTTGGACGATTTTTGATGTCGAAACATTGGAGGTTAAAAAAAAACCTCCAATGTTGTTTTTTTAAAAACATTAAAATTTTGGACGTTTTTTGAAAAAAATTTTTTTATTTTCAATTTAAAAAATATTGAAATTTTGGACGATTTTTGAAAAAATTTTTTTTTTATTCTTTTAAATTAAAAAATGTTGAAATTTTGGGGTGAATTTTGAAAAATTTTTTTCGAATAAATTGTTGAAATTTTGGGAGTTTTTTGAAAAAAAATTCCAAAATTTTAATTTTGGAATTTTTTTAAATTTTTAAATTATAATTATTTCATAATTACAACTTTTTTAATTGTGTTTTCTTGAACTCCGTAATTTACTCTAATAAAATAAATTCCCTCTTCTAAATTAGAAATATCAAATTCATCAACAAAAAATAAAACATCTTTAATTTCTTTATGATATAAAACTTGACCAATAAAAGTTAAAAGTTCAATAACAACATCTTTTTCTTCAAGTTGGTCAACAGAAATCATTAACTTATCACGAGAATAAGATGGATTTGGATAAGCATTAATTACTAATCTTCCATAATTAGAACTTCGTTCAATAGAAATATTTTCAAAAATAGAACATTTTGTATCTCTATTTTCCAATTTTAAAGAATAATTACCGTAATTTTTAATTTCATAATTTAATAAATCAATAATACCATCATTCCAAATGAAATTAAAAAAACTCGTATCAGTGTCAGTATTTTCAATATTCAAAGTATTATACAAATTCAAAGGTAAATCTGTTTCTATAATACTTTTTTCAAATTCTAAATTTGGTAAAGAATTTACTTTTAAATTTATTTCCGCAAAATTTGAACATTTTTTATCAGAAGCTGTAGTATCTGTGAAAACATATTTAATTTTATGAGTTCCAATATTTGCAATTTCAGGAAAAAAACAAGAGTCTTTTTCAACACCAAGTCCAGAAAAAGTTCCACCTTTTGGAATGGCTTTTAATAAAATAGAATCACTATTTTGACATAATAAAGTATCTGAATCTAATAAAAATTCCACATCAGGAATGTCTTTGACTTTTATTATTTTCGTTTTAGAATTTTTACAATTGTTTATGTCTTCATATTTACAAATAATTTCAAAACTTCCCACTCCAAAATCTTCCGGAGAAAAAATATTTTCATTTATTTCTTCATTATTATAAAAAAGTTTTGCTGTAAATGGAAATGGCAAAATCTCAATATCATTAGAATTTACACAAAAAATACTATCCAAATTTAAAATATCAACATTTGGCAAAGGCATTATTCTGATATTTTTTGAAATGCTATTTTTACAACTATTTTCGTCTGTGTGTTTATAAGTAATAATATAATCCCCCGGATATTCATATACAAAATTCTCAATTTCATCTTCAAAAGAATTGTTCTTATAAAATTTTCCACCACTTGGATATGCTTGCAATTCTATATCTCCAAAATCTTCACAATATCTTTCTTCTAAATTTATAAAACTCAAATCCGTCAAAGGATTTACAATTATTTCTTGCGTAACAAAATTTGTACAAAAATTTTCGTCAGTATAAGTATAAATAATTTCCTGAGTTCCTGCTCCTGCTTCAGATGGGAAAAATGAATTATTTGTAAGAGCATTTCCTTCGAAAGTTCCTCCTAATGGATTTACATCTAAAAAAATTTGTGCATCATTTATACAAAATACATTATTTTCAATTTCAAAAGTTATCTCTGGAATTTCATAAACTATGGTTTTTTGAGAATCCAAAGCAGTACAAAGGTTTTGGTCTGTGTAAGTTAAAAAAATCGTATTTTCTCCAATATCAGCATTTTCCGGATGAAATTCATTTTCATTTTCTATATTTTCAGAGAAAGTCGCCGAAGAAATACTTGCTGTTAAAATATCAAATTCACTATTTTTACAATAATTTTCCGCTAAACCTTCGAAAGAAATATCTGGTAAATTATGAACTGTAAAGTTTTTTGTTTGCGAATTTTTGCAAAAAAACTCGTCCACAAACTCATATTTAATTTCAAAATCTCCGGAAATAGACGGCACAAAAAATGAAGTATCTGTATAGTTAGAGAAAATTCCATTTTCCGGAGTTCCTGTTAAATGAACAGTATCATTATTTAAACAATATTCTTCATCTATTCCAGAAAAACTTACACTCGGTAAACTATGAATTTCGAAATTTACAGAGTCTTTTGCAGTACAAGAAAATCCATCTGTAAACTCATAAACAATTTTATAATTTCCACTTTCCAATTTATCTATACTGAAAGAATTATCTATAACTTCCATTCCTTCAAAAGTTCCTCCTTCTGGCGAAACACTTAATTGGTGTAAAGAATTACCTTTGCAATAATCTAAAGAATCCAAATTAATAGAAACGGTTGGTAAATCATGAATTTCTATATTTTGTGAAATGGAATTTTCACATAAATTTTCATCTGTATAAGATGCATTTATTATAAAAGTTCCAATTTCATTTAATGAAAGCTCGTCATCTTTATCTGTATTTCCACCAGAAAAATTAGTATTTTCATAAGTTGGAGATGTTTGTATATTTATAATTTCATCTTTTTTACAATAATGATTTTCTAAATTTTCAAAACTTAAATCAGGCAAAAGATTAATATTAAAACTTTGCGATATTTCTGATGTACAATTATTATTATCTGTATATGAATAAGTTATTTGATTTTCTCCAGCATCTGCCAAAGATGGATTTAAATTATTTCCTATTATCCCATCTCCGGAAAAAATACCTGATAATTGATTTCCATTTAATGCAATTAAAATATCATTCTTACAATAATTTTTTTCTAATTCATCAAATTCAATAATTGGTAAATTCCTTATATTTGTAATTCTTGAAACTTTCTGAAAACAATTATTTGTATCTGTGTAATTATAAAAAATAATTTGTTCGCCAGAGCTAATAGCTTTAAAAATAGAATCGCTTTCTATTCCAAAACCCTCAAAAAATCCATCAGAAGGAGCAGCTTTTAAAACTACAATGTCATTTTTACAATAATTTTCTTCTAAATTTAAAAAAATAATTTCCTCTAAATGATGAATTTTTACAAGTTTTGTAAAAGAATTTGAACAATTATTTTCATTAGTTATATTATAAGAAATTTCATAATTTCCTGAATCTAATAAATTCGGATAAAAAATATTTTCAATTAGACCATCACCATTAAATTCTCCTCCATTTTCATTTGCTTGTAAAACAGAAAATAAAGAATTTTGACAATATGCAGTATCTAAACCTTGAAAATTTGCGTCAGGAAAGTTATTTATAATTACATTTTTTGAAATGGAATTTGAACAAGAATTTTCATCTGTATAATTACAAATAATATTATAACTTCCAACTTCCAAGTTTGGAATATCTAAAGTATCTTTTTCTTCTGCTTGAATTTCAAAAATTGCATTTTCAAAATTTGCTTCCAAAGCAATTTTTTCGTCATTTTTACAATATGAATTTTCTAAATTTTCAAAACTTAAATTCGGCAATTCTAAAACATTTACGCTTTGCGAAATATCAGAAAAACAATTATTATCATTTACAAAATGCAAATAAATATTATGCTCTCCTGCTGCAGCAAGTTCTGGATTGAAAGTGTTTCCGATAACTCCATTTCCAGAGAAATAAGAATTTTCAAATTCTGAATTTAAAACTACAATTTCATCATTTAAACAATAGGAATTTTCTAAATTTTCAAAACTTATTTCTGTCGGATAATTTATTGTAATTTCTTTTTCTATAGAATTTACACAAGATTTTTCATCTGTATATGAACAGTAAATAATTGTAGTTTCTACATTTTCATCTAAAAGATTTGGATAAAAAACTCCATCAACAACTCCTTCTCCGGAAAAAATACTTTCTGGAAAATTTGATTGTAAAATTACTTCTTCAGAATTTTTACAATATTCTTCTTCTAAATTTACAAATTCTATTTGTGGCAAATTAGCAATAACAAAATCCTTAGTTTTATAAGAAAAACAATTAAATTCGTCTAAATAAGAAAATTTTATTTGATGATTTCCAACATTATAATTATCAATTCTAAAAAAAGTATCTCCCAGAGCCGAATTATCAAAATAAAAATTTCCATTTTCAAAATTTCCTTGTAAATGTACAGTATCAGAACTTAAACAATATTCGTTTTCTAAATTTTGAAAATCTACATTCGGCAAAGAATGTATATTTACAATTTCGCTTTTTACAATATTACAATTATTTTCGTCAGTAAAATGTAAATTTATTGTATTCGTCCCAATTCCTGCAACACTTGGATTAAAAATATTTTTATTAACCGCTGTTCCGGAAAAAGTTGCATTTTCATCGTTTGCTGACAAAGTCATATTTGTCTCATTTATACAAAAGTCAGTATCTAAATTTGTAAAATCTACATCAATTATTGGTAAAATAGTAACAGATTTTTCTACACTTGAATAACAATTATTTTCTGTATTCAAAGAGTAACTTATATTATAAACTCCTGTTTCTAATGAAGATGGATTAAAAGTATTTTCATAAATTCCTATTCCGCTAAAAATTCCACCAGTTAAATTTGGTGTTAAATTCACAATGTCAGAATTATGACAATATTCATTTTCAAGTCCTTGAAAATCTAAACTTGGAACATCATTTATAGTAAAACTTTTTATAGCTGTGTTACTGCAATTAAAATTATTTACATAATTATATTCAATATTATGAGTTCCTACGCCAGCATCATTTGGGTCAAAAAATTCACCATTAACACCATTTCCGGAGAAAGTTCCACCTGTTGGAGTTGCTTCCAATTCTATGGCTTCGTCAGATTTACAAAAACTATTATCCAACATTCTAAATTTTACATTTGGAATATTTCTAATTGTTACATTTTGTGAAAGATCATTTTTACAATTATTTTCATCCGTATAAGAATATTCTAAAATATGAGTTCCAAGTCCTGCAAATTCCGGATAAAATTTATTTTCTATTATTCCATCTCCGGAAAAAATTCCTCCTTCATTTGAAGCTTCTAAATCTATATCTGGAGTATTTAAACAATATTCTTCTTCTAATTCTGTAAAACTTGCATCAGGCAATTCTATAATTTCTACTTCTTTTGAAATGGTATTTTCACAAGAATTTTCGTCTGTAAAATTATAATTTATAGTATGAGTTCCTGAACCTGCAATTTGTGGAAAAAATCCATTTCCAGCAATTCCATCGTTTCCTGAAAAAATTCCTCCGGTATAATTTGTATTCATAATAAAACCTTGCTCAGAAACACAATAAAAATCTTCTAAATTTTTAAATTCTAAAGACGGTAAACCGTGAATAATTACATTTTTTGTAACAGAAATTAAACAATTATTTTCTGTAGTAACAGAATAAGTTATGTTTTTTGCACCTTCTCCGGCATTTTCTGGCGAAAAAGTATTTCCATCAATACCTTCTCCGGAAAAAATACCATTTTCAATGGTTGGTAAAAGAATAAGATCTTCGGAATTTACACAATATTCATTTTCTAAACCGTCAAAATCTACCTCTCCAACACTTAAAATATTAGTTTCTTTTGTAATTTGAGAAACACAATTATTTTCATCTTTATAAGTGTAAGTTATCGCATTATTACCAATTCCAGAAACACTTGGATTGAAAAAATTATTTTCAAAAATTCCTTCTCCGGAAAAAATACCATTTTCTAAATTTGGTGTTAATAAAATATTTTCTGAATTTATACAATAATTTTCTTCTAAATCAAAATCTAAATCCTCTAAAGAATTAATAAAAACATTTTTTGTCGTATTTACAGCACAACCGTTAAAATCTGTAGCATTATAATAAATTGTATTTTCACCGTCATTTGCAAAATTAGGGTTAAAAACACTTCCACTAATTCCTGTTCCTGAAAAAGAACCACTTTCTGGAAAACCAATTAAAATTGAACTTTCTCCATTTTTACAATAAACATCATTTAAACCGTTAATATTCGCAATAAGCGGCTCATAAATATTTACTGATTTTGTAATTTCATAATTACAACTATTTCCGTCTGTGTAATTATAAGAAATATTATGACTTCCAACTCCTGCAACATTAGGATTAAAATTAATTCCATTAATTCCGTTTCCAGAAAAATTACCTCCTTCAACAGAAGCATTTAAAAACACTGGATTTGAACCCATACAATATGAATCATTAATTTCAAAATCAAAATTTGGAACATCAAAAACCTCTACATTTTTTGTAATTTCAGAAACACAATTATTTTCATTTATATAAGTATATTTAATTTCATGAATTCCTTCACCAGCTAATTCCGGAGAAAAATAATTTTCATTAATTCCATTTCCAGAAAAAATTCCACCTTCTACATTTGTAGTTAATAAAGAATTTTCAGAATTTATACAATAATTGTCTTCTAAATTTTCAAAATCTAAAGCTAAATCAACAAAATTTAAATTTTTAATTACAGCATTTTTTGTATCATTAGTAAAATTTCCATCTCCACCTGCCAAAGAAAACGCAAAATCATAACTTTCAAAATTAGAAAAATCTGCTGTTTGTGAAAAAGTATGTATTAAACTTGTATAAGCAAGAAAATCTTCTTCTAATGTAATTACTTCAACAAAAGGAGTTGAACCTATATTATAATTTATGGTGATAGTTTCACCTGCTAAAATAGTTTCTCCGCAATTTTCTATTTCTAAAATAATATTTTCATTATCGCTAAGTTCACATTTTGAAACAGGAGAAATGATTTTTTTTATTCCTAAATCATTAGTACTAAAAGAAATAGATACCTCAGCGATACTTTTACAAGAATTTTCATCTGTAACTTCTACACTGTAATCTCCCCAAGTTTGAACATTAAAAGCTTGTGCGTTAGAGCCATCTTGCCATTCGTAAGATGAAAATCCAGCACCAGCATTTAAAACAATATTTTCAGGCGTATCTGTAAAAATATTTGTTGTGTAACCAAAATCAACAACTGGATTTTGATGGACATTAACATTTTGAGAAATTATTTGTGTACAATTATTTAAATCTGTGTAATTATAATAAATTGTATGTTCACCAATTCCAGAATTATTTATGCTAAAAATATTTTCATTTATACCAGCTCCGCTAAAAGTTCCTCCATCTATATTTGCAGATAAAGTAACATTTTCTGCATCTTCGCAATAATCATTTTCGAGATTTTCTATAGTTAAATCTTCCATATCAAAAATAGAAACATCTTTTGAAATGGAATTTGAACAATTTTTTTCATCTGTAAAAGTTGCAATAATTGTGTTAATTCCATACGAAGCTAAAGACGGTGTAAAAACATTATCAATTACACCGTTTCCGGAAAAATTACAATTTGCAGGCGACGATTCTAAATTTACAGAAAAAGAATTTTCACAATATTCATCGTCTAAATTTAAAATATTTATTTCTGGAATATCATTTACAGAAACGTTTTTCGTTTTTGATAAAAAACAATTATTTAAATCTGTAAAAGAATAAGTTATTTGATGTGTACCAACTCCTAAATTTTGAGAATTAAATTCATTATTTTCTATATTTTCGGAAAAACTTCCCCCTTCAATATTTGGAGTTAAAATAGCAAATACAGAATTTATGCAATAATTTTCATCTAAACCATCAAAATCTAATTCCGCAATTTCATAAATATTTACACTTTTTGAAATTGAATTTTCACAATTAAATTCGTCTGTGTAAGTATATGTAATTTCATTTTCTCCAATTTCTGCATTTTGTGGAAAAAATTTATTTTCTATTATTCCATTTCCAGAGAAAATACCATTTTCTTGCTCTGAGGAAAGATTTACAAAATCAGCATTATGACAATAATTTTCATCTAAACCATCAAAATTTAATTCTGGTAATCCACGAATATTTACAGTTTTGCTGATGGTATTATCACAATAATTATTAAAATTATAAAAAACTTCATAAGTTCCAACTTCTAAATTATTTGGATAAAAATAATTTCCAACTATTCCATCGCCAGAAAAAGTTCCTCCTTCTAAATTTGCAGATAATTCAATTTCTGTAATTCCAATACAATAATTGTCTTCTAAACCCAAAATTTCTAATTCAGGAACTTCCAAAATATCAGTTTTTTTTGTTTCTGTATTTGTACAATTATTTTCGTCAGTTACTGTATAAGTAATTTGATGCTCACCAAGACCAGCAAGTTCTGGCGAAAATTTAAACTCATTTTCAATTATTCCGTCTCCGGAAAAAATGCCATTTTCATTACCGGGAAGTAAAATTACTTCTGGACTTGTTAAACAATAAGTTTGGTCAAAATTAATAAAATTTGCATTTGGCAAATCATAAACCACAAGATTTTTAGTTTTAGAATGTGTACAAAGATATTCATCTGTAACAGAATAAGTTACCGTGTGATTTCCAACTCCAGCCAAATTTGGCTTAAATAAATTTCCAGAAATTCCATCACCATAAAAAGTTCCATTTTCTGTTTCCGAAGTTAAAATAGCATCTTCTGTATTCAAACAATATTCTTCCTCTATACCGTTAAAATCAATATCTTCTATCGGATGAACTATAGCGGTTTTTATTTTTGAAGCATAACAACCATTTTCGTCTGTATAAGAATAAGAAATAGAATGAATACCTTCACCAGCAATTTCTGGATTAAATGCTTTTTCGTCAATTCCATTTCCTTCGAAACTTCCATTTTCAGGAATTCCAACTAAATTTACGACATTAGAATTTTCACAATAATCACTCTCTAAATTTTCAAAATCAACTTCCGGAGCAGAATAAACAGTAACCATCTTTTTAACTTCACTGACACATAAATTTGCATCGCTAAATTGATAAGAAATTTCAAAAATTCCATATTCTGCATCTGACGGTCTAAATTGATTTCCAACCATTCCATTTCCGGTAAAAGTTCCACCGTTCAAATTTGTTTCTAACAAAATAGGCAAAGCATCAGAACAATAAGAATCATATAGATTTAAAATCTCTAAATCATAAAGACCAAGAATTTCTACTTTCTGAGTATCTATATTTGTACAGGAATTTTCATCTGTAAATGTATAATAAATTTCATACTCATTTGGAATAAGATTGTTTGGATTAAAAGTTGCGTTGGCAGAATTTACTCCAACTCCAGAAAAAATTCCTCCTTCAATATTTGGCGTTAAATTTACAGGATTTTCATTTCCACAATAAGAACTTTCCAAACCTTCAAAATCTAAAATTGGTAAATTATTAATGGAAATATTTTGTGTTATTGTATTAGAACAAGATTTTTCATTTGTGTACGAATATGAAATTTCATAATTTCCTGCGACAATATTACTTGGCGAAAAAGTGTTGTTTAAAATTTCTATATCTCCGGAAAATTCACCATTCTCAGGAAAAACAATTATAGCAACATCATCTGAATTGACACAATAATTTTCTGTCAAAGATTGCATAGTTACTTCTGGCAAATCATAAATAACAATATTTTTTGAATGATTCAATTGACAATTATTAGCGTCTTCCACAGAGTAATTTATAGTTTTTGCTCCAACTCCAGCATCATTCGGTGAAAAAATACTTCCGGTTATTCCGTCGCCGGAAAAAATTCCTCCGTTTATATTTACTTCTAAATTTACATTTTCAGAATTTATACAATATTCATTTTCAAGATTTTCTATGGAAATTTCTCCAGCTCCAAAAATATTTACAATTTTTTTTACAGAGTTGTAACAAAGATTTTCATCACTAAAATTGTATGTAATTTCATAAGTTCCTTCGGAAAGATTTTTTGGATAAAATTTATTTCCAATTATTCCAGAACCAGAAAAAACTCCTCCTGCAGGTTCACCATTTAAAATGTTTCCAGAATTATCATTATTACAATAATTTTCATCTAAACCTGAGAAATTAATTTCTGGCAAATCGAGAATATTTATTGTTTGCGAAATTGTATTTTGACAATTATTTTCATCTGTAAAATTATAAACTATGTTAGTTTCTCCGGAACTTGAAAGTAAAGATGGATTAAAAATATTTCCATCAACTGCTTCATTTTCAAAAATTCCTCCTTCTGGTTCTGCATTTAAAATTATGTCCTGAGAATTATAACAATATTCTGCTTCCAAAGAATTAAAATTTAATTCAGGAATTGGATTAATTATAACATTTTTTGAAATGCTATCGGTACAATTATTTTCATCCTTGTAAAAATAAGAAATAGCATAACTTCCAATTTCTAAATTAGAAATTTCAAAATTATTTTTTATAATGTTTTCGACATAAAAAGTTCCATTTTCTGGATTAGCAGATAAAACTATATCCTCAGAATTTTTGCAATATCTATTTTCTAAATTTGAAAAACTTAAATTTGGTTTTTCTTTTATTTCAATTTCTTTTTCTATTGTACTTAGACAATTATACTCATTATAATATTGATAATGAATTGTTTGCGTTCCTGCTTCCAGCAAAAATGGTGAAAAAATACTGTCTTGAACACCATCTCCAGAGAAAATTCCTCCTTGCACATTTGCTTTTAAAACGATATTATTTGTATCATTCTGACAAAAAAAGTTTTCTAATTCTAAATTTTCAAAATTTAATTCTGTAACCGTATTAATAGTAACAATTTTGCTATAACTTAATTCACCAAAAATGTAACTTATTTCATAAGTTCCTGCTGTTAAAGAATTTGGTCTAAATTCATTTCCATATATTCCGGGACCATCAAAAATTCCTCCTTCTGGATTTCCTATTAAAGTTACATTTTCGGAATTTTCACAATAATTTTCTTCTAAACCAAAAATATTTACTTGATCTTCTTTTATTTGTATTTTTTTATTTATTGAAAAAAAAGAAAAATACAAAAACATGAAAATTAAAAATAATAGCGGTTTTTTAAGAAAAATTTTTTTTATAATTATATAATTTTTTATAAAATTTTTTATTTTTTTTTTAATTTTAAAATATCAAATATAAAACAATTTCAAAAATTAAATTTTAAAAAAAAACGTTTTTTAATAAAAAAAAATTAATATAAAAAATATTAAAATTTTTGATTTTTTTAAAAATTTAAAATCATTAAAATTTTAATATTTTTGAAAAAAAATAAAATAATTTAAAAGTCATAAAAATTTCGGTATTTTTTGAATTTTTTATTATTAATAATTTAAAATCATTAAAATTTCAATGATTTTTGAAAAAAATTTTTTTTTAATAATTTAAAAAACATTAAAATTTTAAGTTTTTTGATTTTTTTTTAATTTAAAAAATGTTGAAAATTTCAGCATTTTATGATTTTTTTATAAAAAAATCATAAAAAAAAGTGGTTTTTTTGAAAAAAAATTTTTTTTTAATTCAAAATTTTACGATTTTTTATTTTGAAATTAAAAAAAATTAAATATTTTATCTTAGAGAAAAATCATTGTTTAAAATTTGAAAATATGCTTTACCTTTTTTTTCATTTTCTTTAAAATTTATTCCGTTTTTTAATAAAAAATCTTTTTTAATATTGTCAAAAATAATTTGATTTCCATCGTTTATAAAAGCAAAACCATCATTAAAAGTATAAAAAGAAAATGATTTTGCTTTTTTAGAAAAAATATTTTTACTGAAAATATAATTTTTATTTTCAATATTTAATTGAGACATAAGAGTTTTTGCGATGTCTGTTTGCGAAGAAAATAAATTAATTATTGTATCTTTTTTTTTCAAAACTCCGCCGAGCCAAAGCATAGGAATGTGAAATTTTTTTATTTCAAAATTAGCAGTATTATCAGGTAAACGACTTCCGTGGTCAGCAACCAAAATAAACAAAGTATTCTCCCAAAATTTTGTTTTCTTTATTTTTTCAAAAAAAATTCCTATACATTTATCAGTGTAATAAACAGAATTTAAAAATCTATTTTCTTCATCATCACCTTGAAAAACTATTTTCATCGGAACGTCAAAAGGCTCGTGTGAACTCAGAGTAAAAAGAACTTTGAAAAATTTTTCCTTTTCTTTAGAAATATCTTCAAAAAATTTTTCAAAAAGTAAATGGTCATGAACTCCCCATTTAGAATTATGAAATTCGCTTGGAAAATCTTTTTTACTAATAATTTCATCAAATTCACCGTTTACAAAATAAGATTTCAAATTTGCAAAATTTATATCTCCACCATAATAAAAAGAACTTTTATAATTTAATTTTTTTAAATCTTTTGAAATAAAAGGCAAATTTTCTGTCTTTTTTGTAAATTTTATTATGGAAGTTGTTGCCTGAGCAGGATAGCCACTTAAAATAGAAACTATGCCTTTATCTGAACGGTCGCCATTTGCGTAAAAATTTTTAAAAAATATGCCATCTTTTTGTAAATTTTTAAAATTTGGAGTAATTCCTTTTTTACCGTCAAGATTTTCTATAACTTTTGCTGTAAAACTTTCCAAAATAATAAAAACAATATTTGGATTTTTATTTTTTAAAATAAAATTATTTTCTAAATTTTCCTTGTATAAATCAGAAAAAATTTTTTTTGCTTCTTTTTCTTCAAAAAATTTAACTTTTTTATGTTTTCCGATTTTTGAAATGGAATACATAAAATTCCAGATAACATTTACAGCAGAATGATTAATAAATTTTTTTTTATGAAAATAAACTGTTCCAACATTTACAGGGGCAATTCCTATTCCTCCGCGAATTGGAATTATTAATAATAAAATTAAAACAAACATTATCAATGACTTAGGGAAATTATTTTTTTCAAAATTAATTTTGAAAAAAATTTTATTGTAAATAACAATTAAGAAAGAGAATAAAAAAACTAATAAAAATATAGATTTTAAACTTGTAGATAAATCAACCGAAGCCATCATTTCTTTCGGTGTTTCTATATAAAGTAAAATTGTACTATCAATATGAAAGCCCCAATTTCTATATAATTCTAAATTAAAAACAATTAAAAGTAATGAAATAAAAATAAAAATGATATTATATATTCTAAGGAAATTCCTAATAAAATTTTCATTTGATGAAAAATAAAAAATAAAAAATAAAAAAGGAATTATCAATAAATAAGAAATCATAGAAATGTCAAGAGGCATTCCGTAAAAAAAAATTCTCAATAAATCTAAAAATTGAATTTCTTTTGAAAACTCAAATTGATATATTAGAAATAAAATTTTTGATATAAAAAAAATAAAAAGCCAAAATAAAGTTAAAAAAAATATATATTTTAAACGATTTTTCATAAAAAAATTAAAAAAAAATGGAATTTTACGAAAAAATTTTTTCGTAAAATTCCATTTTAAAAATAAAATTAAAAATTTATTTAAAAACTTATAATAATTTATGTGATTTATACTCTATCACATAACCTGAATTTCCACAAGCATCTGTTGAATTGTGTCCTTCACCATCTTTGTGGTCATGTGCTTCACCATCTTTATGGTCATGTGCTTCACCATCTTTGTGTCCTTTACAATCTTTGTGGTCATGTGCTTCACCTTCTTTATGCTCATGTGCTTCACCATCTTTGTGGTCATGTCCTTCAGCATCTTTATGCTCACCAAGTTTTATTTCTCTAAGAATACCAACAACTTCTATTTCTTGTTTTTGAGAACTTTCTAATTTTATATCAAAAGGAGTTCCATTCGTTTCTACTTTTACAGAAAACTTTTTATCAGTTCCTATAATATGCATTTTTTTACCACTTGTATGACAAATGTGAGTAATAGTTCCTTTTACGGTAACTTCTTTGCCAATAAATTCTTTCCCTTTAGCTTTCAAATCATCTACTGTAATAGCACTTGAAGCTAGTTTTTCTGATTTCATTTTCTTTTCTTTGTCATCTCCTTCACCAGGAGCACAATCTTTGCAAGAAGAAAATAAAAAAGAAGAAAATAATAAGATAAAAAATAAGTTCTTAACCATAACTAAAAAATATAAAAAAAATATAAAAATTATTTTGCAAAGATAAAAATTTTATTTTAATAAAAAAAATTTTTATTTTATTTTTAATAAATAAATTTTTATACTTTTTTATATGAAAGATTTTTCCATAAAATATAAAATTATTTTTACTATATTTTTCATTAATTTTCTTGTGATAATTATTGGAATGACAATTATTATAACAAGAGATATTAATAATTTTAAAAAAGAGGCGTTAAATAACGCTATTTTACATAGTAAATTAATCGGACAACATTCTCTTCGTTCTTTGAAAAAGAATAATAAAGAAGAAGCAAAAAGTATATTAGAAAATCTTAAGTTTGTAAAAATGGTAAAAGATGTTCGTTTGTACAATGCAGAAAAAGAAATAATTTCTATTTATAGTAATTATGGAGATTTTGAATTTTTTCTTTTCGATTTTTCTAGGGAAGGTTTACAGCAAATTAGCGATGATTATATACTGGTTTCAGAGCCTATATTTGAAAATAATAAAATTATTGCCTACATACATTTGACTTATTCTACAATAAATTTGAACAATAAAATAAAAATTCATTTGGAAACTTTTATAGTTATTGCTTTTTTTATGATATTACTATCTTTAATTTTGTCTTTATGGTCTCAAAGTTTTATAATAAAGCCTATTTTACAATTGACAAAATTCACAAAAAAAATCAGCAATATTTCCGATTATTCATCTTTTCGATTAAAAGAATACCATAATAATGAATTTAGTGTTTTGTATTCATCTTTTAATAAAATGTTGAATAAATTAGAAGAAAGAAGAAACAAATATCTATCCGCAGAAAGATTTTTGAAACAAAGTAAAGAGCAATTTGAAAAAATAACATCATTTGCAAATGATACAATTTTTATGATAAATAAAAATGCAGATATTGTATTTTGGAATAAAGCAGCTGAAAAACTGTTTGGCTATAAAAAAGAAGAAGTAATGGAAAAAAAATTTTATATTTTATTATCAAAAAAAAAACATAAACTTGTTTTAGAAAAAACATTTTCAAACCTAGAAAAAATAAAAAGAAAAAAGAAAAATTATAATAATATTGAATTTTTTTTACAAAAAAAAAACTTTGAAAAAATAATTGTAAGTGCTTCCATTACAACAACATATATTAATGGAGATTGGAATTTGATTGTCATTTTGAGAGATATTACTGAACAAAAAAAATTTGAAATAAATTTAAGAAAAGCAAAAAAAAAAGCAGAAGAATCAGATAAACTAAAATCATTTTTTCTTGCAAATATTTCTCACGAAATAAGAACTCCTATGAATGCAATTATTGGTTTTTCTGATATACTTGCAATGCCTAATTTTCCAGAAAAAGATAGAAAAACCTATATTTCTTATTTAAAAGAAAGTACAAATACACTTTTGCAATTAATAGACAATATTATGGATTTATCGAAAATGGAAGCCGGACAAATTAAATTAAAAAAAGAAAAATTTATTATAAGCAGTATTTTGAAAGAGGAAATGAATTTATTAAAAATAAAAAAAGAAAGAGAAAATAAAAATATAGAATTTAAAATTAATAATAATATAGAAGATTTTGCTATTTTTTCTGATAAAGAGAGAATTAGACAAGTTATTAAGAATTTATTAAATAATGCTTTTAAATTTACAGAGCGTGGAAAAATAGAAATCTCATTTTTTATAAATGATGAAAATTATTTGCAATTTTCTGTAAAAGATACTGGAATTGGAATAAAAAAAGAATACAAAAATATTATTTTTATAAGATTTAGAAAGGTAGAAGAAAATGTATTTCAAAATTATCAAGGAGCTGGTTTAGGTTTAACCATTTCAAAAAAAATCATAGAACTTCTTGATGGTAGAATTTGGTTTACATCAGAAATAAATAAAGGTTCAACTTTTCATTTTATCATTCCATTTAATTAAATGGAATATATAAATTAAAAATTCTTTTTTGAAATTAAAAAATAAATTTAAATTAAATGAAAAAATTAAAAAATCAAAAAGCGAAAAAATTTTTTTTCTTATTTTCTTTAATATTTTTAATGTTTTCTTGTAGAAATGAAATTAAAAAAGAAATTATTGAAAATAAAGATAAAGAAATAAACCCACCTTTTTCTATAAAATATGCTAAGGGTTTTGATATAAAATATTTTGAAAATTATAAAATCGTTCAAGTATTTTACCGTTTAAAAAATTACACTTATGTTCTTGGAAAAGATAAAAGTTTAATTCCTAAATATTTACAAAAATTTACTTTTATAAAAATTCCTATAAAACGCATAATTTGTTTATCTACAACTCATATTTCTCTTTTAGATTTTATGAACGAAACTCATTCTGTGATAGGAATTTCCGGAGCAAAATTTGTCAGCAATAACAAAGTTAGAAATTCAATTTCACAAAATAAAATTAAAGAAATTGGCTATGATGCAAATTTAAACTACGAACTTATTTTAAAGATGAAAAGTGATTTTGTTCTTGCTTACGATGTAAATTCGTCTAATAATTTAAATAAGTTAGAAAACTTAGGCATAAAAGTCCTAATGAATGGAGAATATTTAGAAAATCATCCATTGGGAAAGATGGAATGGATAAAATTTTTATCAGCTTTTTATGATAAGGAAAAATTTGTAATTGATAAATTTAATAAAGTTGTAAAAAATTATAATAATTTAAAAAAATTAATAAAAAATGTTAAAATAAAACCTAAAATTATGACAAATATTTTGTGGAAAGATCTATGGTATGTGCCGGGTGGAAAATCTTATATGGCAAAATTAATAGAAGATGCAGGTGGAGATTATATTTGGAAAGATAGTAATAAAAAAAATAGCATACCATTAAATTTTGAAAATGTTCTTTTAAAAGCAAGAAATTCAGATATTTGGATAAATATTGGTTCGGCAAAACGTTTGGAAGAAGTTATAGCAATAGATGAAAGATTAAGACATTTTAAAGCTTTTTCAAATGATAAAATGTTTAATAATAATAAACGCTCATTTTCAAACGGAGGAAATGATTACTGGGAATCAGGAATGATAAAACCAGATATAATTTTAAAAGATTTAATTAAAATTTTTCATCCGGAAATCTTAAAAAATCATGAATTATATTTTTACCAAAAAATATAATTAAAAAAAATTTTTTTCAAAAATCGTCCAAAATTTTATGATTTTTAATTTCAAAATTAAAAAAAAAATTTTCAAAAATCGTCCAAAATTTTATGATTTTTAAATTTGAAATTAAAAAAAATTTTTTCAAAAATCGTCCAAAATTTTATGATTTTTAAATTTGAAATTAAAAAATTTTTTTTTCAAAATCGTCCAAAATTTTATGATTTTTAAATTTGAAATTAAAAAAATTTTTTCAAAAATCGTCTAAAATTTTATGATTTTTAAATTTGAAATTAAAAAAATTTTTTCAAAAATCGTCCAAAATTTTATGATTTTTAATTTTGAAATTAAAAAAAAATTTTTTTTCAAAAATCGTTCAAAATTTTATGATTTTTAAATTTGAAATTAAAAAAATTTTTTTTTCAAAAAACGGCAATTTTTTATGGGAAATAAAAAATTTAAAAAAATAAATTATTCCTCATTTACATTAAAAATTCTTAATTCCTCATTTCATGTTCCATTTTTCCCAACTATATTTTGCTTTTTCTCCTATCATTAATTTTGTATTTTGTTTTTTTGATTTTAAAGAAGATGCTTTTAAACGTACTTGTTTACTAAGATATTTATTCAGATCAGAATAATTTACATTTCCTGAGGTTTCTTTTAATTTCTTTAAAAGAAAATAAGTAAATAAAGAATGTTTTTTTTCTTTCCAATAAATATTTTTTTGTTTATCTCCACAAGCAATAAAACTAATAATATTTCCTTTTATTGCATTTGATTTTGTTTCTACATTATAATTGCTTTCCGAAAGACTTTCTTCTCTGCCATTTATTCCCATACAAGCATCTATAAAAAATGTTGTTTTATGAGATTTTTCTTTTGATATTTCGTAATAAATATCTTCTAAATTAATAGCTTTTTCTATATTTTTCTCGCTTATATTTGTTGGCATTAAATAAGGAAATCTTTTTCGTGGATGCGTAAAAGGTAAAATATGACCAGAGTAATAAAAAATTACTTCAGTATATTTAGAATCATTTTTTTTCATAAATTCTATAAGATTTTTAATTCCATCTTTCATTTCGTTTTCTTTTGCATTTTCTATATAAATAATATTTTTTTTTTTTACGCCTATTGTTTTCGCAAGATATTCTTTAAAAATTTTAGCGTCATTTATTGCAAAAGTAAGATCTACATTTTTATCTTTTAAGACAGTGTCTTTTTCTGAATTATAATCTTCATTGCCAATTATTAATGCAAAAATATTATCATTTTTTTTCATTGTTATAGGAATGTCAATTTCAATATACGGAATTTCTTTTTTCTTTTTCAATTTTTCTTTTTCCGTACTTTCAAAATGAAAACCTATTTTATTTATGTCTAATTTATATTTTTCTTTATTTTTATAAATATATTTTTTATTGTTTTTTGGATTTTCTATTTCAACATACAACAAAACATAACTAGAATCTTTTATTGCCATTTTAGCTTTTAAATATTTTAAACCTATATTGAAATTATTATCAAAATCATCAGCTTCTTCAAGTGGAACTTGAACATAAATTTCTTGAAAATTATCTATTTTAATTTTAAAAGATTGCTGGTCTAAATTATAATCTCTCATAGCACTTTGCCAAGCAATATTTTCAAATTTCAAAATGGCTTCATTCATAGCGAACATAATTTTTTTCTCTTTTTCTTTTTTATTCACTCGTCTTTTATAAGTTTTTTCTAATTCTTTTGGTCTTTTTTTTTGCCATTTATTTATTTTATTTTCTACAAAAACTCTAATTTTACCTTCTTTTGTAAGATATTCTTTAGTATCCCATAATTTTACAAGATAATCATTAGAACCACTGACAATACTTCTACCATCTTTTGAAAAATCAACACAAGAAATAGATTTTTTATGTCCTCTAAAAGATTTTATATTTTTTCCTGTTTCAACTTCCCAAAGCCTCAGAGAATTATCATTTGAAGCACTTATAAGATATTCGCTGGAAGGACTAAATACAACTTCTCTAACATAATTTGTATGACCGGATAAAATTTTAAGTGGTTTATTTTTATTTGCATCCCATAAAATAATATTATTATCTCTGCCAGAACTTGCAAAATATTCTCCATTTGGACTGTATTTTACAGATAAAACTGCTTCCGAATGTCCTTTAAAAGTATCTATTAATTTACCTGTTTTTACATCCCATAATTTTATAGTATTATCAGAAGAAGCACTTAAAATTTGTTTTCCACTCAAATTAAATGTGGCATCATTTACTATTTTGCTGTGTCCATTTAAAGTTTTCACAAGTTTTTTTTTATCTATATCCCAGATTTTCAAAGTTTTATCAGCAGAAGCACTGACAAGAAATTTACCGTCCGGAGAAAAAGATACAGATAAAACTTTTTTTGTATGTCCTTTAAAAACAGAAATTTTTTTATCCCCAAAAGCTTCCCATAAAGTAACATTTTTATTATTAGAAGCAGTAGCAATAAATTTATCGTCCGGAGAAAATACTGCACAATTTACAATGTCATTTTCTTCTTTATAAGGATAAACTTCACGATTTTCAACTATATCCCAAATTTTTATAGTATTATCCTCAGCCGCACTGACAACAAATTTATTGTTAGAACTGAAAGATACACTGCGCAAATATTCAAAATGACCTTTAAATGTGAAAATTAATTCATCATTCTGAGAAAAACAAGAAGTATTTATTAAAATAAATAATAAAAAAATGTATTTTTTCATAATTTTTTTTCTTTTAAACGTTAAATTTAAAAAATATTTTAAATAAAGTTTTATTAAATAAAAATATTTTTTTTTTAATAAAATTTTTTAATTTTAATTTCAAATAAAAAAAATATTTTTTAAAAAATGACGTTTTTTTTAAATATTTTCAAAAAAAATAATATGAAAAATATATTTATTTTTTTCTTAATTTTAATCAGTTTTTGTTCTTTTTCTCAGATAAAATGGACGGGTTGCGCTGTTACAAAGAAAGCTTTTATGAAAGAAATAGCTGATGCTTATAAAAAAGAAAAAGGAATAATTATAGAACTTTCTGGTGGCGGAGCAACAAAAGGGATTAGAAATACTTCTAATAAAATCTCAGATATTGGTGGTACTTGTAGGCACAGTTTAGATAACGAAGAGAAAGAAAAAAATGTAACTTTAATACCTGTTGCATGGGATGCTATTGTAGTAATTGTAAATAAGTCAAATCCTATAAATAACATTACAACTGATAATATTAAAAAAATATATTCCGGAGAAATTACGAAATGGTCAGAAATTGGTGGTAATGATGAAAAAATAAATCTTCATACGAGAAAAGGGAAAATATCTGGTGTTGGTTTTATGTTAAGACTTCTCCTTTTTTATGACCAAGAAATTGAATATACAAAATCTATAATTTATAAATCATCGGCTCCCTTAGAAAAAGCATTAGAAAATGATATAAATGGAATTGGAATAACAGGTATTTCCTCAGCAAAAAAAAGAAATTTAAAAATTCTTAAACTAAATAATGTTAAACCTTCTTTTAGAAATATTGTAAAAGGGAAATATGAATTAATAAGACCACTTTATTTGACTGTACATAATGATAATATAAATAAAAAAAAAATTTTGAATTTTTTAAATTTTATACTTTCAAAAAAAGGACAAAGAGTTATTAGAAAAGCTGGAACTGTTCCAATAAGAAAAGAAAAAGAAAAAATTATGGAAAAATTTATGAATAAAATGAAAAAAGCAAAACAAAAGCTTGAAAAATTACAAAAAGATAGAAAAATTACAAAAGAATTATTAGATATGAATTTAGAAAAACTAATGGAAATGGAAATTGATGATTATGAATAAAATTAATTTTTTATTAAAAATAAATTAATTTTGCAATTTACAAATACAAAAATTTATGTTTGGAGATATAATGGGCAAAATGCAAGAAGCCCAACAAAAAATGGAAGCAACTAAAAAACGTTTGGATACTATTTTAATAGACGAAATATTAGAAAACGGTTTGATAAAAATAACTTGCACAGCAAATAAAAAAATTAAAAATATTATTATTAGTCAAGAACTTATGGATGACAAAGAAAGTGTTGAGGATTTAATAATAGTTGCAATTAATAGAGCATTAGAAAAAGCCGAAAAAATTTCTGAAATAGAAATGAAAGGAGTTGCTAATAATGTAATGCCAGATATTCAAAATATGTTTGGTTAAAAAAAAATTTTTTCAAAAAAACGGCAATTTTTTAATAAAATTTTCATTTAAATTTAAATGAAAATTTTATTAAAAATTGAAATTTTATTTCCAAATTCTTATCAAAAGAATTTCCATTGCAAAAAATAGCAAGGATAATAAAATAAAAATTTTCCATATTTGTTTTCCTTGACTGATGTCTTTTAAGACTGTTGCAAATTCTTTTATATTTTCAAATTCTAAAAATTTAAAATTCTTCAAATTTTTAGAACTTATTAAACTTTTTATTTCGTTTATATCCCAATAAATTAAATCAGATTCTTTGCGATTAAAATTAAAAGAAATACCATATAAATTTTTTTTACCATTTTTTACAAAATAATTATTTGCTTCTTTGATTTTCCCTTCCACATTCAAAAGAATATTTGAATTTAAAATGTCTGACTTTTTTTCCGGAATGAAATCAAAATTTAATTTAGAATTTGTGATGTGTAAAATATTAAAATCAGAATTTAAATAATTTTTCTTGATTTCAACATTTTCATTCTCTCCCAATTTATAGTAAATTTTGGAGGAAATTTGACTGTTTAAAGCAATATTATAAATTGTTGGAATAAAAATCGGATGTTTTACAAAATTGCTGGCATTAATTTTATTCGGAATGGAAAAAACATAAATTCCACCTTTTCCAAAAGGCGTAAAACTTAAAATTTTATGATTATTTTCTGTACTTAATATTATTTGCTCTTTATTAATTTTATTCTGAGAAAAAACAAAATGTTTAAAAATATCTGGCAAATTTGTGTTATTTTCTAATTCTTTAAAAACATTCTTATAAATTTCATTTTCTATATTAATATTTTCAATTTTACTTTCTTTATCGTCTAAATAAAGAATTTTTTCGCTTTGCAAATTTTCTAATAAAAAATTATAATTTTCAATATCTCCTTCTTCATTTGGAAAAAATAAAATCGTTCCTCCGGAAGAAATGTAATTTGTTAAATCTTGCAAAAAACCAGAATTAATTTTTTTCAACTCATCGAGAATAATTAAAGAATAATTATTAAATTCTGAAACTTTTATCTTAGAAACTTTTTCTTGTTTAATGTCAAAATATTCATCTTTTCCAAAAAGTGCATCAAAATAAATATTTTCTTTTTCTTCAAAAATATTTAAAATATTCACATTATTCGCTATGGAATAAGAAAAATAAAATGTATTATCATAAGTTATTGGATAATCAGAAATTTCAATTTTTCCATTTAAAATACCTTTTTCTGTATTTGTGTAAGTTAATTTTACTATTTCGCTAGAATTTTTTTCTATATTAAAACTCGCAACAGATTTTTTTTTATAGTTTTCATTATCTTCGGAATTTAAAAAAGATAATTTTATCGGAATATTTTGATAATTTTCTTGTGATTTATTTACAATTTTCACAAATAATTCTTCAGTTTGATTTAATTTCCTACTTGGAGTTTCAAACCAACAGCTATCAATATATAAATTATTATTTATTTTCGCAAATAATGGAATAAGATTGACTTTTAATTTATCATTATTTTTTATTTTTGAAAAATCATTAGAATTTTTTTGAAAATCTGATAAAACAAAAATAATTTCTTCTTTTTCTTCTGAGATAAAATCCTCTTGTCGGCTGAAAATTTCGCTTAAATTTTTTACAGAAGCAGAAATTTCTACGTCATTAATCATTTCTATGCATTGCTCTTTTGAAATTAATGTTGATTTTCCCATAAAAAAATCATTTGTAATTAACAAAAACTTTGTATTATTTGCATAAGCATTTGCAATTTTTACAGCTTTATTTTTTGCTAATTCTAATAATTTACCATCTTTTCCTTCGGCATCCATAGAAAAAGAATTATCTATATAAATAGAAATAATTTTTTCTTTTTCTATTTTTTTTTCTCCCTCTGATGGAATATAAATTTGTGCAAACGCAAAAACAAGAAAAATAATCATTAAAATACGAGAAATTAAAATTAGTAAATGTTTTAATTCTGATTTTGCTTTTGTTTCTTGTTTGATATTTTTTAAAAATTCAAGATTGCTAAAATAGACCGTTTTATAAGACCTAAAATTAAATAAATGTATTATTATAGGAATAGAAATTGAAAATAATGCAAACAAAAAATAAGGATATAAAAAATTCATTTTTTTTTAATTTTTTCGCAAAAAAGCATTTTTTTTTGAAACTATTAAAAATTTGAATAATTTTGTTAAAAAAAAATTTAATAAAAAAATATGTTGTTTTTTTGTAAAAATTTTTACAAACTGTACAAACCTAAAATTTTTCAAAAAAATGCCAATTTTTTGGGTTTGTATAGTTTTCACCACACAATTATTCATTATAAAAAAACACTGCAGGCGCAAAAACTTTGACGAAATTCTAAACTTAGTCAAAGTTATTTTAAATTTAAAACTTTAAATGTAATTTTACTATCAAAAAATTTTTTATTTCTTTAATAATATTTTCAACTACTTTTGCTCTTTTATCTTTATTGATTAGATTAAAAGTTGCTTGATGAGAAAAATTTGAAAGCCAAATTCTATTATCATCTTCTAAAGAATTTTTCCACCAATACTTGTATTTTTCTTGTAAAGAAAAGAAATCATTAAATATAACATGAAGAGAGCTATTTTTTACATTTGTAATAGAAGCACCCCAATATATCCAGTCATCAGCTTCATTCCAAATAAATAATTCTAAATTTTCATTAACTTTAAATTTAATACCACAATATTGTTTATCTTTTTGTCCTTTACGATATATTTCATAATGAGTAATATCTGTTATTTGCTCATGAGTAGGTTCTTCTACTACCTCAAAATCTAATGAAACTAATTTACAACTCAACTCATCCCAAAAATCTCTCACAGTATGCCATTTAATATGCTTAAAATTATCTATTATGTATTTCGTTGAGTTCATAGAAATCTCATCTTTAGCAATAGTTTCTCTAATTTCAAGTCTTTCTTCAATATCTTTATTATCCATTGTTATTTTCTTTATTAAATTTTTGTATTGAAAAATACTTTCACGTATAAATGGTTTATCAGAAACGTACATTAAACATCTATTTAACCATTTTATAACATGATAATTATATGTAATACAATATCCATTAATATTTGATAATTCTTTAAACTCTCCTAAACTATCATCACTTGGTTCGTGTCCGTCCAATGTTAGATAAAAAGTAGTGATATTTTCTTGAGGAATTTCTTCTTCATCTCTCACAAACTTAAAATATCTTTCCAATTGTTTACCCTTACTACTATCATAAGCATTTAGTTTATTTTCTATGATGATAGCATTTTGTTGTTTTCTATCAATTATTAAAATGTCAATATGATGATATTCTTTTTTATTCCATTCTTCTGGATAAACAACTGCTTTATCGAAATTATCAAATTTTAAAATATCGTCAGAAAATATATTTATAAATTCTTTTAAAAAAATAGAACCTTTTTTATGAGACGCATAAGGATTTAAAAGTGTTGAAATAAATCTTGAATGCAGTTTAACTTCTTCATAATCTTTGTATAATACTGAAAAAATATTAAACTTTTCTTCTTTCGATTTTAAAAATTCATATTTTTTATAAACAAGTTCTAATTGTTGAAAAATATGTTTATCAAGTTTCTTCATTTCTATTTGTTATTTTTTTTAATACTCTATTCTTTAAAAATCAAAACACTTTTCTTTTTAAAAATTTTCAAATAAAAAATTTTTTTCAAAAAAAACGCCAAAATTTTTAAGATTTTAAATAATTAAAAAAAAAAAAATTGAAAAAATTGCTTAAAATTTAAATATTTTTCAAATTTTGAAATAAAATATTTTATTTTAAAATTTGAAAAATATTTTCAAGTTTCTTTATTTCAAATAATTATTTTTTATATAAATTTTAATTATAATTTTATACCCATAAATGCCATAAATGCAATTCCCATAATTCCTGTTGCGATGAATGTAATTCCTAAACCTCTTAGAGGTGGTAAAACATTAGAATATTGTATTTTTTCACGTATGGCAGCAATTCCAATTACAGCAAGCAACCATCCTAATCCAGACCCCATTCCAAAAGCTGTTGCTTCGACAATTGAATTATAAGCTCTTTCTTGCATAAATAATGCTCCACCAAGTATCGCACAATTTACGGCAATTAATGGTAGAAAAATACCCAGAGCATTATATAAAGCTGGCGAAACTTTTTCAACTATCATTTCAACCAACTGAACCATAGACGCAATCACAGCGATAAACATTATAAAACTTAAAAAACTTAAATCTACATCCTTTGCACTTTCACCAAGAACCCAAGCTAAAGCACCTTTTTTTAAAATGTAATTTTCCAATAAATAGTTTACAGGAACAGTAATTCCAAGTACAAAAATTACAGCAAGCCCAAGTCCAACAGAAGTTTTAACTGTTTTAGACACAGCCAAATATGAACACATACCCAAAAAATAGGCAAATATCATATTATCAATAAACATTGATTTGACAAAAATATTTAATAAATTTTCCATATTTTTTTATTTACGAAATAATTTTTTTTAAAATTTTTAATTTTTTTTTAATAATTTTTTAGAAAATCATACAACAAACGAACTCCAGAACCAGTTCCTCCTTTTCCTCTGTAATTATCTTTTCTATCAAGAAAAGCCGTTCCGGCAATATCTAAATGGATCCAAGGATAATCAGTAAAATGTTCTAAAAATTTTCCTGCGGTTATAGAACCAGCGTAATCTCCAATATTACGAATGTCAGCAATATTAGATTTTATTTGCTCTGCATATTCTTCCCACATAGGAAGATTTACTAAACGTTCATAAACATTTTCTCCACTTTTTTGTAAATTTTTTAAGTGAGGTTCAGCATCTTCGTTTGTCATACTAACAATAGCTTCTTTCCCAATGAAATATGCCGAAGCACCAGTCAAAGTTGCTAAATCTATAACAAGTTTTGGCTCATATCTTTTTGCATATGATAAAGCATCAGCAAGTATCATACGACCTTCAGCATCAGTATTTTGAACTTCAACAGTTGTTCCATCGTACATTTTTATAATATCATCCGGAGCATAAGCATTATGCGAAGGACGATTATCTGTAATTGGAATTAAACCAATAATATGAACATCTAATTTGTTTTTTGCGACAGCATAAAAAGTTCCCAAAACAGAGCAGGCTCCGGAAACATCAGATTTCATACTCGTCATAGAATTTGAAGGTTTCAAACTTAAACCTCCTGTGTCGTAAACGATGCCTTTTCCAACAAGAACTATTGCCTTTTTGTTTTTCGGATTTTCTGGTTTCCATTCTAAAATGGCAAAACTTGGTGGATCTATACTCCCTTTATTCACCGCAATAATTCCACCCATTTTTAAACTCTCTATTTTTTTCTTATCAAAAATTTCCGCAGAAAATCCAATTTCTTCAGAAATTCTTTTAATTTCACAAGAGAATTTTTCTGTATTTAAAAAATTAACTGGCTCATTAACTAAATCTCTTGTTAAATAAACTGCTTCCATTAAATTTTTCAATTCAGAAATATCTTCTTCTTTTAAATTTACAAAAGAAATTTTTTCAAGAAAAGACCTCTTTTTTTCAAAATTTTTTTTACTAAAATATTTTAAAAATTGATAATTACTGAGGGCAAGTCCTTCTGCAAAAGCAAGAACAATTGAACTTCTATTTTCAATATCACAAATTTCTATCTCTTTCAATTTATAATTTTGAATTGTGTTCCACAAAGCAAATGCTGATTTTCTTGCATTTTCTTTGTCTTTATATTCCAGTTTTTTTTTGCTTTTTTCTAAAATATTTACAAAAACAAATTTATCATAATGATTTATTGTAATTTGTTTTTTTTTGTCTTTAATAGATTTCTTTATAAAATTTAATTCCTTTTCAGAGAAATTAAATTTTGAAAGATCACTATTTTTATCTGCTATAATAATTAAATTATTATCAGAAAAATTTTCTATTAAATTAAATTTTAACATATTATTTGTTTTTTTTCCTTTCTAAAAAAAAAGTGTGTTCTATTCTAATTTGTTGGAAAGAACTGTCTCTTTCGTAAGTATTTCCAATCCAAGTTTGTTCGTTTTCTAAGTCTGTTTTTACAACAAAAGAAGTTTCTATTTCGTCTTCTATAATTTTTGCTGCATACTTTTCTTTAGTCCACTTAATAAAACTTGTTTTATTTAAAAGTATTTTTCTTCCAATTCCATTTTTTTCAAAAATAAATTTTCCTGATAATGGAAATGTGTCCATTTTAAAAACACCATCATTAACATATTTATATCTTAAATACACATCAATATCCCAAGTTCCAATCATATCAATTTCTTTATAATTGTTCTCTTCTTGACAAGAAACACCAATTAAAAATAAATAAAAAAATAAATAAAAAAATGTCTTTCTTATTTTCATAATCCAAAATAAAATAATAAAATTTATAATTAAAAAATTTTTTTTCAAAATAAAATAATAAAATTTTTGCTTTTTTTGAAAAAAATATTAATATTTTAATTTAATCTTATTTTTAGAAGTTTTGTCAATAATCTATCCGTCTATGGATTTAAGTAATTTTATATTAGAAATATCTAAGCCTGTAAGCTCCATAATAACTTCATCTGGATATTTTTTTTTCAACATAGAAAAAGCTATTTCTATTCTACTTTCGTTTCTTCCTTCTTTTCTTCCTTCGTTTTTTCCTTCGGTTCTACCTTCGGTTCTACCTAGAATAATTCCTTCCAATATTCCTTCTCTTCTTCCTTCTTTTTTTCCTTTCATTTCAAGCTGCATAGCTGTAGAAATAAAAATTCTTTTGGATTTTGTTTCTATACTTTCCATAATATTAAATAATTCATTAACTCTTATTTCTGTTTTATTATAAATATAACTCGAAATTGTCTCTAAAAATTGTTTTTTTTGGCTTTTATCTATAAAGCCATCCATCATAATTATGTTTTTTAATAATTTAATGATCTTTTCTTTATCAAAAATATTTTTTAATAGAAGTAAACTTGCTTGCAATTGTTCACGACTAAATAAATTTTTTATTTTTTCGTCAGAAAATTCATTAATATTAATTAGTTCATAATCAAATTTTGGGAGATATTTTATCAAATTTTCGTCCATGTACTCGAAATGTTCTTTAAAATGTTTTTTCTCCCATTTTTGTTTTCCATGATAAAAAACCATTAAAATAACTGGACGTAAACGGAAAGATTTCATTTTTAATTTCTTATCTTTTGCTTGCTTTATTTGTAGGTCCCATATACTCACAAGGTACTTCAAAAGCTGCAAATGAATAAAATTTTCTACGTAACTTTTATGTTCGAAGAGCAAAGAAATTTTTATTTTTTCCTTTTTCTTATTGATAAAATAATTACAATCATAAACTACATCTGCAAAAAATTCATTTAGGTCATTACTTACATAATTAGTTGTATCAATTTTCAAAGAATCAACATCAAGATTTTTTAAAAATTCTTGTGGAAACGTTTTTTTGATAAAATGTTTTGCTTCTTCCAGCTTGCTAAACAAATTCTTAAAAAATGCATCATGTGTTTTCATTGATTTTTTCAAATTATTTTTTTAAAAAAAGCAAATTTAAAATCTTTTTTCTTAAAAAAAAATTTTTTGAAAAAAAATAAATTTAATATATCAAAGAAACATCTAAATCACAATGTGAACTTGTCCAGCAAACAGAATCACATTTATTTGTAGACCTTTTTATCGGTTTACAACCGTCCACTGCGAAAATTATTTTATCTCCTTCTTTATATTCTGCTTTTATAGAATACTCTCCACCAAAAATAACCTCCTCATAAAAAGTACTATAAACGGTATCCGCAAATAAGAGTGTTCCATTTTCTACATTTCCAGAATAAAACCAAACAGGTACACCTTCGCTTCTGGAACTAATTACTATTTCCATATCGAAAGAATAAGGTTCATAAGTATCACAACCGCTATAATTATAATCCTCGCAAAATTCTTCGTCATAAATAAGAGAACAAGAATTTAAAGAAAAAATAATAAAAAAAATAATAAAAAAAATTTTTTTCATAAAACGTAAATTTTTTAAAACATGTAAGAAAAACTTATATTAAATCTATGTGGAGAAAATTCTTCCACTGCAAAATCCATATATTCGTAAAAAATTCTCATTAATAAATTTTCATTTGAAACATTTGAAAATCCCAATTGTGGAGATATTATAAATTTCGTTTCTGTACCTTCATCTGAACCTCTATAACTTCCCCATGTTGAACTTACTCGCATTCCAATTAAAAAACCAATATTTTCATTTATTTTAAAAGTTTTATTTGCATTAGCATAAAGTAAAAATCGCCTCTCCCAATATTGATAAAAAATATTTTTTGATTTTTCTATCATAATTCTTTTAGCAAACATACGACCATCAAAACCAAAAAATAAACTGTAATTATTAATAATATCATGTATTCCAAAATTTCCTCCCCAAATAAAATCTGATGAAAAATGAGCAGATAAACCTAAGGAATGTTTTTTATATTCAAAAAATTCAGCGGCACTTATTTTTTCTAAATTTTCTTCCTCTTCAAAGTTTTCTTCTTCTTCAAAATTCTCCATTGGTTTTTTACATTGATAATTTAATAATAAATTATAGAGTTCTTTGTCTTCATATTTATCCGAATATTCTATGGGATTTAAAATTTCGTCATTTTTTGAATAATAAATATCTGCTTCATTTTCAAGTAAATAATTTATAATTTCTTTATTTTTCCAATCCAAAGCGTAATGTAAAGGGGTTTTTTTTGAAATGGAATCAGAGACATTTACTTCTGCTAATGCAAAAATTAACAGTTTAACAATCTCTAAATCATTATTCATACAAGAACGAATTAAGGCACTAACTCCATCTTTCGGAGAAATATTTAAATCAGCACCGTTTTTAATTAAAATAGATACTATTTCTTTATTTTTATTCTGGCAAGCATACATTAACGAAGTTACACCGTTTTTTGTCATAGAATTTACATTTGCACCTTTTTCAATAAATTTTATTAATGAATCTTTTTCATTTTGTTCTGCTGATAAAATTAAACCAAAATTCAAATCATCTTGTGTTTGTGAATAATTTTTTTCAATAAAAAAAGATAAAAAAATTGCTATAACCAAAAAGTATTTCATAATAATAAAAAAAATTTTTTCAAAAAAAACGTTTTTTTTTTAATTTTAATTTTAATTTTAATTTTTTAAAATTTTTAAATAAAAAAAATGGGAATTTATAATAAAGTGGTTTTTGCTGGGAATAATGGAAAAAAAGTTCGTTCTGATTGTTTTATTTCTATGGAATTAACAAAAAATGGTGGAATAGAAATTTTTTTAAAAAGCAAAGTAAAAGCAATTTTTGGAAAATCTATTGTTAAATTAATAAAAGATGGGTGTAATTTTTTTTCCATAGAAAATGTGAGGATTGATATTTTAGATAAAGGAGCTTTGGTTCATGTTTTAATGGCAAGGTTTGAGGCTTGTGTTCGACAATTAATGAAAACAGATTTAGAGTTTTTGCCTGATTTTTTGGAAGAAAATTCTTATTCCATTGGAAAAGATAATTTTCGTTTTTCAAGATTGTATTTGCCCGGAAATACTCCGAGTATGATGTTAAATGCAGGTATTCACAAACCAAATGGTATTATTCTCGATTTAGAAGATTCTGTAGCAATTACAAAAAAAGAAGAGGCTCGTTTGTTAATTAGAAATTCTCTCAGAGCGGTTAATTTTTATGGTGCAGAACGTATGGTGCGAATTAATCAAGGTGAAAGAGGATTGGAAGATTTAAATTTTATTGTTCCTCATAATGTTAATTTAATTCTTGTTCCAAAGTGCGAAAATGCAAAACAAATTCTAAAAATTGAAGATAAAATAAAAGAAATTTTTTTGAAAAACAAAAAAGAAATTTCTAAAATTTATTTTATGCCAATTATTGAAAGTGCATTGGGAGTTGAAAATGCTTTTGAAATTGCATCTTCTTCAGAAAATGTTGTTTCTTTAGCCATAGGTTTGGAAGATTTCACCGCAGATTTAGGAGTAAGCAGAACAAAAGGAGCAAGAGAATCTTTTTATGCAAGAACAAGAATTGTAAATGCTTGTAAAGCTGTTGGAATTCAGGCGATAGATTCTGTTTTTTCTGATGTTGCTGATATGAAAGCCTTAGAAGAAACAGTAAAAGTTTCCAGAGCATTAGGTTTCGAAGGTATGGGTTGCATACATCCAAGACAAATAAAAGTTATTAATGAAAATTTTGCTCCTAAAAAGGACGAAATAGAAAAAGCGAAAAAAATAATTATTGCATTTCAAGAAGCAGAAAAAAAAGGTCTCGGAGTAGTTTCTCTTGGTACAAAAATGATAGACCCACCTGTTGTAAAACGTGCTGAAAAAATTATTTCTCTTGCTATAAAACTTAAAATTTTAAATGAAAATTGGAATATTAATTAATAATTTTTTTAACATTTGTGTTTTTTTAAACACAAATGTTAAAAAAATGTCATGGCTTAAAATTTTATCTATAATAAATGAGCAAATAATAATGTCATACATTAAACAAGATTTTGAAATCAAATTGTTTTTAGATATATCTTATTATGTCATTATAAAGATTTTTCATTAATTTGATATTTCCAATTTTATGCATAACGTAAAATTAACATTTTGTATGACCACCATATTTATACAAAAATTAAATTTTTTGGTAATAAATTAACATTTTTTATTATTATTATCATAATTTGCCAATTATGTTATATCCAAAATCTATTAATTGTATTGATGTTTTTGAATATATATAATATATTTTTTGCAAATAATATAGAATTACAATGAATATTATTTTGGATAAAATATATCCAGATACATCATATAAAAATTCTATTTTATCATAAAAAAATGAAGGATATTTTTATATATAAAAAACGAATAAAAAAAAATTATTGAAATTAAGTTTTTTTTTAATAAATTTTCTAAATTTGCAAAAAAAATAAAATAAAATGGGCAATTTAGTTGCAATAGTTGGAAGACCAAATGTTGGTAAATCGACTTTTTTTAATAGATTAACAGGTCAAAAAAAAGCAATCGTTCACGAAAGTAGCGGAGTAACAAGAGATAGACATTATGGAAAATCTTTCTGGAACGGAATAGATTTTTCTGTTGTTGATACTGGAGGTTATATAAATAATTCAGAAGATATTTTTGAAAAAGAAATAAAAAAACAGGTTGTTCTTGCCATAGAAGAAGCAGATATTATTTTATTTCTTGTTGATGTTTTTTCCGGAATAACAATTTCTGACGAAGAAGTTGCAAATATTTTGCGAAAAAGTGAAAAAAAAGTTTTTCTTGTTGTAAATAAAACAGATAATAACCAACTTTTAATGGATGCGAATGTTTTTTATTCCCTTGGAATGGGTGAAATTTATCCGATTTCTTCCATTAACGGTTCCGGAACTGGTGATTTATTAGATGAAGTTGTAAGTTCTTTTACCAAAGAAAATGAAGAAGAAGAAATTGAGATTCCAAAATTTGCAATTGTTGGTCGTCCAAATGTTGGTAAATCATCTCTAATTAATGCTTTAATAGGAGAGGAACGAAATATTGTAACTAAAATTTCCGGAACAACACGAGACACAATAAACACTCCTTATAATAAATTTGGACATAATTTTATTCTTGTGGATACAGCCGGAGTTAGGAAAAAAAATAAAGTTAATGAAGATGTAGAATTTTATTCTGTCATTCGTTCTATACGTGCAATAGAAAGTTCTGATGTTTGTTTATTGATGATAGATGCAACCCATGGAGTTGAGTCTCAGGACGTAAATATTTTTGAAATAATAAGAAAAAATCATAAAGGTGTAGTTATAATAATAAATAAGTGGGATTTAGTAGAAGAAAAAGAAACAAACACAGCAAAAAATTATCAAGAGGAAATTTTAAAAAAATTTGCTCCTTTTGTTGATATTCCGATTATTTTTGCTTCTGTAAAAAATAAACAAAGAGTTTTAAAAAGTTTAGATGAAGCTATAGGAGTTTATAAAAATAGAAAACAAAAAATTTCCACTTCCAAATTAAATGAAGTTATGTTACCATTGATTGATGCGATAAAACCTCCGTCTTTGAAAGGGAAATTTGTAAAAATTAAATATGTAATGCAATTACCAACTCACGCACCAAATTTTGCGTTTTTTTGTAATTTACCGCAATATATTAAAGAGTCTTATAAACGTTATCTTGAAAATTCTTTGCGAAAAAAATTTAATTTTACCGGAGTTCCAATTAATATTTTTATGAGAAAAAAATAAATTTAAATGATTGATGACATTTCAATTTTGTATGAAGATAATCATATCATAGCAGTAAATAAAAAAACTTCTGACATTGTTCAATCCGACAAAACTAATGATTTAAGTTTGTCGGAAAAGTTGAAAATTTTCATAAAAAAAAAATATTTTAAAAAAGGCAATGTTTTTTTAGGAATTGTTCATCGAATAGATAGACCTGTTAGTGGTGTGGTTTTATTTGCGAAAACATCTAAATCTCTTAGTCGTTTGAATAAATTATTTAAAGAAAGAGATATTGAAAAAACATATTTCGCTTTGGTAAAAAAATGTCCCCAAAAAAAAGATGCAACTTTAAAACATTTTATTTACAGAAATAGAAAACAAAATAAATCATATTCTTATGATAAAGAAATTGCAAATTCCAAAATGGCAATAATGCATTATTATGTAAAAAAAAAAATAAAAAATAAATTTCTATTAGAAATAAATTTGGAAACAGGACGACATCATCAAATTAGAAGTCAATTATCTAAAATTGGTTCGCCAATTATTGGTGATGTAAAATATGGTTTTTCTTTTCCAAATAAAAATCTTGGAATATCTTTGCATTCTAAAAGAATAAAATTTATACACCCTGTTAAAAAAGAAGAAATTGAAATTATTGCAAATTTGCCAAAAAATTTTTTTTAATTTTGAAATTAAAATATTTGAAATTTTGAGCGTTTTTTGAAAAAAAAAATTTTTTTATTTTGAAATTAAAATATTTGAAATTTTGAGCGTTTTTTGAAAAAAAATTTTTTATCTTGAAATTAAAATATTTGAAATTTTGGGCGTTTTTTGAAAAAAATTTTTTTTATTTTGAAATTTAAAAATCTTAAAATTTTTACGTTTTTTGAAAAAAAAATTTTTTTTATTTTGAAATTTAAAAATCTTAAAATTTTTACGATTTTTGAAAAAAATTTTTTTTATTTTGAAATTTAAAAATATTAAAATTTTGGACGAATTTTGAAAAAAATTTTTTTATAAATTATAAAATTCGTAAAAAATCAGTGTTTTTTTGTTTCAATAACTTGTGTATCTCCAAATAATATCATCCATCTATATTTTTTAAAAACTTCGTCATATCGCCATTCTAATCTGATACTTATTTGCTTTTTTGTTTTATCATAATAAATAACATTTTCATCTTGATATCCGACAAACTTTTGAAAAACCGTAGCAACAGCATAATAATGACCGTCTGGACCCAATTGAAAATTAGACAAATAAGAAAGATCATAATATGAAATTTCGCATTTTGTATAGAGGAGTTTTTTTAATCTTGTAAGATATTCTCTTATAGGATAAGACTTTACAAATTTTTTTTTCCCGTCAGAAGAAATTTTAGAAACTTCTATTTTTGCTTTCTTAGTAAATAATAAAACCGTATTATTTATAATAATGTCTTTTTTCGATTCTTTTGTTGTTTTAGAAGTAATTTTTATGATATTATTCGTTAAAGAAATCAATTTATCATTTGTTGCTTTTTTAAAATCTTTCAAAGCTTGATGATCAAGATTAAATTCATTAACAAGATTTAAGCTGTCCTGAGAATAAACCGTGATTTTTATTAAAATCATAAAAATCAAAAATAGAACTTTTTTTTTATACATTTTTTATATTTTTAAATTAAATTTTAATTTTTCCAAGTCTCGCTTAAACTAACTTTATTTATTAAACTATCTTTATTCAAAAGAATTTCTTCAACAATAATCTCTTTAATAGTTTTTTTATTTATAGAAATATTTGTCAAATATTCATTTATTTTTTTAACGTCAGAAAGACGTTTACCTTTTTTAATTATTACTATAGCATTTGTTTTAAAAAAATGCTTTAATTTGTCTTTTTTTAAAGAATCATTTTCATTATTGTCATTAATTATTTCATTTAAAATATTTGAAACATCTGAAATAATTTTTAGATAATTTTTATATCGAACTTTTTTTTCTATTATTTCAATACCATTTTTTTTATTTTTAACATTAATTATTGTTAATATAACAAGAACAAAAAATAAAATAGAAGTAATAATATAAAGTTTTTTTAATGAAATATTTTTCATAAATTTTTTTTTTACAAAATTAAATTTTTTTTAATTTTATTAAAAAAAAATGAAAAAAAAATGAAAAAAAATATTTTGTTAATAATATTGTTTTTGATGTTTAAATTTTCGTATTCACAGGATTTTGACATAATACAAAAAAGAATTATCAGAGCGAACTATAAAAATGTTACTGATGATTATATAAATCATTTGCAAAATTATTTAGACGCAAGTTATGAAGAAGATAATTATGAAATTACAATTTTTAAAAATGCCGTTTTAAAATTATTTTCTAATAAAATGGTACCCGTTTATAATAATTTGGTTCCTGAAATTGAAAACGGAACATATAGCATAGACGAATATTTAGGAAATATTCGTGCGTGGTATGGAGAAACTAAAGTTAGTTTCGAAAGTTTTATTACTGAGGGAAAAATTACTGAATATGAAAAAAATAAATTTTATATCAATTTGTACCTCAAATTATATATAGATGGAAATTATACCATAACAGAAACTCAACATAAAGAATTGTCTTATTTGCAATTTCAAATCTCTTTTAGGAAAAAGAAAAATTCAAAAGATTTCGAAAGGTTTAAAATTGTAAGTATTAATTTAATTGATAATTTATTCGAAAACTTGTATAAAAATCAAAATGAAAATATTAAAGAAAAATTTTTGAAAAAAAATATTGGAAATAATAAAGACCATGATATTTATGAAATTTGGGGAAATTTATCAGAAAATGAAAAAACTAATTTTAAAAAAGATATTGGAAATATTGAAATTGTAGATAATAAAAATTGTGATATTTATGAAACTTGGAAAAGTTTAAACCAAAATGAAAAAGATATTTTTTTACAAAAAATTAAAAAAAGTAACAAGAAAAAAGAAGAAAAAGAAGGTCTTATTTTTGTAAAGGGAGGAACTTTTAATATGGGAAGTAATGATAGCGAAGCTGACGATGATGAAAAACCTATTCATCAGGTAACAGTTTCTGATTTTTATATAGGAAAATATGAAGTAACAAATAAAGAATATTGCGAATTTTTAAATGAAAAAGGAAACCAAACAGAAGGCGGAGTAACTTGGCTTGATATTGATGATAGTGATTGTCAGATAGAAAAAAGTAATGGGCGTTTTGTATCTAAGTCAGGAAAAAATAATCATCCTGTGATTGAAGTTACTTGGTATGGAGCAAAAGCATATTGTAAATGGGCAGGAGGAAGATTGCCAACAGAAGTAGAATGGGAATATGCAGCGAAAGCTGGAAAGAATTATAAATATTCTGGAAGTGATAAGTACTCTTTTAAAAGTTTTTCCGTATAAAATATTATCTTTGCATTTACA
>JAOZVH010000072.1 GCA_029938235.1 Bacteroidales bacterium | reverse complement strand
GTTTTTTTAAATAAATTGTTAAAATTTTGGCGTTTTTTGGAAAAAAATTTTTTTTAATAAATTATTAAAATTTTGGCGTTTTTTTAGAAAAAAATTTTTAAATTTTGAAATTACAAAATGTTAAAATTTTGGTCGTTTTTTTGAAAAAAAATTTTTAATTTCGAGATTAAAAATTGTTAAAATTTTGGCGTTTTTTGGAAAAAAATTTTTTTTAAAATTGGTATTCTTTTTTAACACAAATGTTTGATGTCGAATGTTGTATTTTTTAATTTGTTAAAATTTTCGGCGTTTTTTGAAAAAAAGTTTTTTTAAATAAATTGTTAAAATTTTGGCGTTTTTTGGAAAAAAATTTTTTTTTAAATTGGTATTCTTTTTTAACACAAATGTTTGATGTCGAATGTTGTATTTTTTAATTTGTTAAAATTTTCGGCGTTTTTTATAAAAAAGTTTTTTTAAATAAATTATTAAAATTTTGGCGTTTTTTATAAAAAAAATTTTTTTTTAATTTAAATACATTTTTTTCATAAAAAAATAATTAAATGTATTTTTGTTGTTGTATAAATTATTAAAAAAAAATTAAATTATGGTTAAAAATTTTGGCTATCGAACCTTTTTGTGGTGAGTTTTTTTTCATAAAAAAAATGTGAAAAATTTATGCTTTTTTTCAAAATATTTTTCAAAAATTTTATTCCAAATCGTCATTAAAACATTAAACATCAATGCTTTATAGGACGATGCAACGAAATCAAGCGTGGACGCTTGAATCATAATCTGTATAAATTATTAAAAAAAAATTAAATTATGGTTAAAAATTTTTTTATAATCTTAGTAATGCTTGGTTTTTTGCTGCTCATTAGCGGAAACTTACAAGCACAAATTGCAACACAACCTGCAAATTTCGGAACAGCAGAAGCCGGAGAAGCTGCAAACCCTTACGAAATTGCAAATTTGAATAATCTTTATTGGCTTTCTCAACATAGTGAAGTTTGGGATAAGGATTTTATCCAAACGGCAGATATAGACACAAAAGATACTGAAAACTGGGGTAGTGTAGACAATGCAGGTTTTTCTCCAATTGGAAATATTAGTACAGGATTCACAGGTGTTTATGATGGACAAAAGAATACGATTTCTAATTTATTTATTAATCGTTCTACGACAAATTTTATTAGTTTATTTGGTTATAATGGAGCTTCTGCAGAAATAAAAAACCTTGGTTTAATAGATGTAAATATTACAGGAAAAGATTATGTCAGCGGTCTTGCTGGATATAATACTGGAAATATCAGCAATACTTACAGCACAGGAAATGTTACGGGAAATAATTTTGTCGGCAGTCTTGTTGGCACATCTAATAATGGAGACATCAGCAATTCTTATAGCACAGGAAATGTTACAGGAAATCTTGCTGTCGGTGGTATTGCTGGGTCTAATACTGGAGACATCAGCAATTCTTATAGCACAGGAAATGTTACAGGAAATAGTTCTGTTGGTGGTCTTCTTGGAAGCAATACAAGTGGTGGAACAGTTAGCAATTCTTATTGGAATACAGAAACTTCTGAACAAGTAACAAGTGCAGGTAGTAATGCTTCTTTTGGTAAAACCAGTGCTGAGATGAAAATTGAAGCTACTTTTCTAGGTTGGGATTTTACAGATACTTGGAAAATAAAATTTAATAGTTATCCTATTCTTAAATGGCAAATTATAGAAAAGCAACCTGCAAATTTCGGAACAGCAGATGCCGGAGAAACAGGAAACCCTTACGAAATTGCAAATTTGAATAATCTTTATTGGCTTTCTCAACATAGTGAAGTTTGGGATAAGGATTTTATCCAAACGGCAGATATAGACGCAACAGAGACATCAACTTGGGGTAGTGGAGACAATGCAGGTTTTTCTCCTATCGGAAATACTTCTCAATTCACAGGTGTTTATGATGGACAAGAGAATACTATTTCTAATTTATTTATATATCGTCCAAATACTAATGCTGTTGGTTTGTTTAGTTCTATAAGTAGTGAAGTTGCAGAAATAAAAAATCTTGGTCTAATAGATGTAGATATTACTGGAGGTAATAATGTCGGTGGTCTTGTTGGAGCTAATATTGGAAGCATAAGCAATACTTACAGCACAGGAAATGTTATAGGAAAATATAATAATTCCGCTGGTCTTGTTGGATATAATAATGGAAACATAAGCAATAGTTACAGCACAGTAAATGTTACAGGGATTAATTATTCCTGTGGTGGGCTTGTTGGATTTAATGATAATGGAAATATCAGCAATAGTTACAGTACAGGAAATGTTACAGGAAATAATAATGTTGGTGGTCTTGTTGGAGCAAGTGGTGGAACAGTTAGCAATTCTTATTGGAATACAGAAACTTCTACACAAGCAACAAGTGCAGGTAGTGATGCTTCTTTTGGCAAAACCAGTGCTGAGATGAAAATTGAAGCTACTTTTATAGCTTGGGATTTTGCAAATACTTGGAAAATAAAATTTAATATCAATGATGGCTATCCTGCTTTTCAATGGCAACATGGAAAAACAGAAATTATTCCTTCTGATGTAACTATTACTGTTGCTACCGATAGTATTTATAACAATTTAATTATAGATGGTAACCTAATTATCAATGGTGGTATTACATTAACAATTACAGGTAACTTAACAATTAAAGATAATGGTAATTTAAAAAATGATGGTGGAACAGTAACAATTGCTGGTAACAAAATTATGGAAAGAAATATATCTGGAAATAATTATCATTTTATGTCTTTTCCCATTTCAGGTATTCACACAAATGATATTACACCACAATCAGCAAATACACATATTCACTATTATAGTGAAGGGGGAAATCTTCATTGGAATGAGCTTACTTCAGCAGGTTCTTTAAATGAAGAAGCTTATGCTATCAAGTATGTAAACACAACTACAATGAGCATTACATCAAGTAATGATTTCAAAACTGGTGGTTCTGTATCTATTAATAACTCAGCAACTGGTTATGGTTGGAATTTAGTAGGTAATCCTTATCCTTGTTCTGTAGATTTATTATCATTAGAAGATAATTTTTCTAATGTTAGAAATAATACAGTTTATTATATGGGGTCTGGTGGTTCTTATATAACTTATAATGCTACTGGTGAAGGTTCTGGTACAACAGGAAGTTCACGATATATTCCTAAAATGCAAGGTTTCTTTGTACAATGTAGAAGTAATGATGGAACACCTCATGATATTAGTGTTGAAGAATCTGGAACCATTACATTTACTGATGCAACAAAAGTGATTGAAACTCCTGCTTTCTATAAAAAAGCAACAGAAAATACTAAATTAAAACTAAAAGTTTCTAATGAAAATTATTCTCATGAATCAATCATTTGTTTTAACGAAAATGCAAATAATGATTATGATCTTTATGATTCTAATATTTTATTTGCTGATAATGAGGAAGTTCCTCATATTTATACTGTAATTGGTGATAATGAATTAGTAATTAATACTTATGAAAATCCTATGACTGAAAATCTTGCTGTTAATGTTGGATTTAAAGTTGGTGTTGAAGGAGATTATACCATTTCTACTAATGTATTTGATGCATTTTCTTCTGAACAAAATTTATATTTAGAAGATAAAGTTACAAATGAATTTATAAATTTACAAGATAACTTAACTTATAATTTCCACACTGAAGCTACTGATGGAGCAGATAGATTTGTTTTACATTTTTCTAAGAAAAATCTTGAAAAAATTGCAGATAAATCTGTAAAAATTTATTCTTACGAAAAAAATATTTACATAGATAATCCTTTTGAAAATGCAAATGTAATTGTTTATGACATTACTGGACGCAAAGTTTTCGAAAAATTTTTAAATGAAAAAAATATAATAAAATTAGATATTAATCAGAAAAGCGGAACTTATTTTGTGAAATTTTATTCAAATAATAAAATTGTAAACGAAAAAGTAATTATTAAATAATTTATTTAAAATAAAAAGACATCCATAAATTCTTAATTTATGGATATTTTTTTTCAAAAAATCGTCCAAAAATTTTAACATTTTTCAATTTCAATAAAAAAAATTTTTCAAAAAATCGTCCAAAATTTCAACATTTTTTAATTTCAATTTAAAAAATATTTTCAAAAAAACGTCCAAAATTTCAATATTTTTAATTTCAAAATAAAAAAAATTTTTTTCATAATTCGTCAAAATTTTAACATTTTTTAATTTCAAATTAAAAAAATTTTTTCAAAAAATCGTCCAAAATTTTAATATTTAAATTTTAATAATGTAAGTTCAAAACACCACACAAGACAGAGAAAAAAAATTGCTTTTTTATTTTGGATTAAGTTTAAATTCAGTATATTTATTTCCATCATTTGAAAATAGAGATGAATTAGAATTTATTTTATTAATAATTGCTTCTTCAAACATTGTTTTATTTAATTCAATTCCTATCCCTATTCTTTCAAGATTTTTTGCAACTATTGGTGTTGTAAAACTACCAGCAAAAGGGTATAAAACTTTTTCGTTTACATAAGAAAAATATTTTACTGCCATTTCTGGTATTTCAATTGGAAATGGTGCAGTATGACCAAGAGTATTTTTTCCTTTGCTATTAATTTTTATCACAGGTGAAAATTTTACAATATCTTTTCTCCATTTTTTTATTGTAAGTTTATCTATTGTATTTTTCTCATTTTCTTTGTATTTGTATTGCATCATATTTGTTCGCAAAGAAAAACGTTTTCCTCTGTTTTTTGGACTACGAACAAAACACTTTTCGTTTTTACATTCCCAGCTCTGAACTCCCATTCCGGATTGTGAATTACCATTAACATTCAAAGAACCGCATACTGGGCAAGGATATTTATTTTTATCTAATCTGTGTTTATGAAAAATTAATATATGTTCATAAGCATTAATTGGGTATTGATAAAGTGGATAATCTTTGCCGTTGTTTTGTTGTCGTTTACTTTCCACTTCGCCCTTATCCCAAATAATATCATCTATAAATTCGAAACCTTCTTCTTCAAATATTTTGATAAAATAAGCCCCAAGTGGTAATCTGCGTTTTCCCCAAGTTGATTTTGTTGCAAGTTTATCATTATCAAAAATATCGCCAACATTCCAAACCCAAACTCTATGATTTTCAAGCACTCTGTAACTTTCTCTGATAATTTTTCGCATATCATCAAGATACAAATTCAAATTATCCCAAGTTGAATATTTACGTGCATTATAATAAGGTGGCGAAGTTACCATTAACGAAATACTTTCACTTTCCATTTGTTGCAGAGTATCTAAACAGTCGCCCCAAATTACACGAATTGAATTATCTTTATTTTTTATAAACTTATTTAATTCTGAATTATATTTATTGGGTTTTGTTTTTTTTTGAAACCTTATTTGTAATATTTTTTCGTATTCATTATTAAAAATTCTAACTGTTTTTCGATTTGACAATTTGCTGTCCTTGTATTTTAATATATTATTTTCAAAAATATTTTGTTCTTTTACCGATAAAAATTTTTGCAAATAAATTTTGTTGTGTTTTAACAAAAAATTTAAACTGATTTTGTATGTATTGGTTATTTGTTCAGATTTTTTTTCGTCTTCTTGTTTATTTGGTTCACTTTGAGTTTGATAAAATATTATTTCAGAATTATTTTTCATTAATTTTGTTCTTTCTGGTAAATGTTTTTTATACTATCTAATATTTTTGAAATAAAATCATACATTTTATTTTCTTCTTCCGGAAATTTGAATTTTGTCGAATAATAAAATTCATTTATTCTATCAAATTCAGTAGAAAAATTACATTTATGAAGCATTTTTTTTAATTTTTCTTTTCCTTCACTCATTGTATTTTCATGTTCCCTAAACTCAATTAAATAACAATTATCGAAACAAACTATTTTAAAAATTAAATCAAACTTGTTATTGCTATATTTGAATTTTTCAAATTTGGTTCTAAAATCACCACCATATTTAAAATGATAACTTTTGTTAAATATAGAAGATGCTTGTTTATCAAATTGTTCTTTTAACTTCCACGCTCTAAAATCATTCAAATTACCTAAAAGGTTGCTTATTGAATGGGCTGTTGAAAAATTATCTTCTTCTTTGATAATCAGGTCATAAAATTTTTGCATTATTACAGTATCCATAGAATTTAGTGTTAAATGTTTTAATAATTTTTTATATTGTCTTATAATAGATAAAATATCAATAGAATTTGAGTTTATTATTGCAGGTTCAAGCCAATTATCACAAATATTAATAGATGTTCTATCGTAAGCTGGTAAAATAATAAGTTTTTTTTCAATTTCTCTTTTCTCTTGTTCTGTCCAATTTGTTCGTTCCGGTATTTTTCCTTTAACTAATGGAATATAAACAATTGCGACAACTAAATAATTTTTATCTCTTAATTTCTTATAATATTTAGGAAGTTGTCTGTAAGTATCTTGTGCATTATTTATTTTATTCTCTATAATAATTGCCTTTTTTGATTTCGTATCTTTTATCGAAATGTCAATTCTGTCAATTTCTCTCTCTATTACAGTATTTTTAAAATCATTTAAATCAATTCTAAAACCATCAAACAGATTTAAGCAATTTATAAAAAAACTGACATTTTTTGTATCAGAATTAAGTATACTATTAATAATATCACTATGATAATCTTCAAGATATGGCTTGTTGGTTAATATATTAAAGATATTAAATCCTATATTTTCTTTGTCTCTTTGAATTAATAAATACTCTTGATGAATTACACTAAAATTTTTCATAAATCCTTGAATACTTTCTATTTGCATATTAATGATATTATTCCATTTATTTATTAAGTCTAATTCTTCTTTCATTTGATTGTTATCTGTTTTAAAATTTTGTACTACAAAATCTTCTGTTACTTGTTTTTTATTATGTTTCTCGAAATCCGAATTTTATGTCTTCAAAAATTTGTTTTGGAAATCTCGCATTCATACAGATTTTATTTTTTTTAATAAAAAATTTTAAATATTTTGTAAAAAAAAAAAAATTAAATAAAAAAATATTTTTTTTATTCTTCTGCTCCTGCGCAGTGTTTTCACCGCACTTATTTATCATAAATTTATATATTTTTTTTATATAATAATATTTTATTGAAATTAAAAAAATTTTTTTCAAAACTCGCCCAAAATTTCAACATTTTAAATTTAATAATGTGCAGTGAAAAACACCGCACAGGCGCAGAATAATAATTCTTTTCATAATTTTTTTTAATTTTTTATAAAAAACGTATTTTATTTATAATAAAAAAAATTTTTTTTTTTCAAAAATATCCAAATATTTCAATATTTTTTAATTTCAAAATAAAAAAATTTTTTTTCAAAAAACGCCCAAAATTTCAAATTTTTTAATTTCAAAATAAAAAAAATTTTTTCAAAAAAACGCCCAAAATTTCAAATTTTTTAATTTCAAAATAAAAAAAATTTTTTTTCAAAAAACACCCAAAATTTCAAATATTTTAATTTCAAAATAAAAAAATTTTTTTTCAAAAAATCGTCCAAAATTTTAATATTTTTTAATTTCAATAAAAAAAAATATTTTTCAAAAAATCGTCCAAAATTTTAACATTTTTTAATTTCAATAAAAAAATTTTTTCAAAAAATCGTCCAAAATTTTAATATTTTTTAATTTCAATAAAAAAAATTTTTTCAAAAAATCGCCCAAAATTTTAACATTTTTCAATTTCAATAAAAAAATATTTTTCAAAAAATCGTCCAAAATTTTAACATTTTTTAATTGAAATTGAAAAATTTTTTTTCAAAAAAACAACATTGTTTTTTCTTAAAACATACTGTTTTTTTTTATTATAAAAATCATTAAAAAAACGGACATTTTTCCTTTTTTTTCAAAATTACAAATTCATTAAAAAATTGATGTTTTTTGAAAAATTTTTTTTTTAATTATAAAAATCATTAAAAAATTGGTGTTTTTTTGGGGAATTTTTTAAAAAAATTATAAAAAATTCTATTTTTTTAAAAGATAAAAATATTGGAAATTGGACGATTTTTAAAAAATCATAAAATTTTGTACGATTTTTGAAAAAAATTTTTTTTGAATTTAAAAATTTAAAATTTTTGGTATTTTTTCAAAAAAAATTTTTTTTATTAAATGTAGAATTTATTTTAGTAAGCCCATTTTAAATAAATTGCTCCCCAAGTAAAACCTCCGCCAAAGGCAGCAAGTATTAAATTATCGCCTTTTTTCAATTTGCTTTCCCATTCCCATAAACACAGTGGAATAGTTCCATTTGTAGTGTTTCCATATTTTTCTATATTTACCATAACTCTTTCGAGCGGTACATTTATGCGTCTTGCAGTTGCATCAATAATTCTTTTATTTGCTTGATGTGGAACTAACCAATTAATATCATCTCCTTTGATATTATTTTTTTTTAGAATTTCCTCTGCAACATTTGCCATATTTGTTACTGCAAACTTAAAAACTGGCTGTCCTTCTTGATAAATAAAATGCTCTTTTGCATTTATAGTTTCGTGTGATGATGGTTTTACAGAGCCTCCTGCTTTCATATGTAAATGTACTTTTCCTGCACCGTCAGCCTTTAAAATACTATCCATTATTCCAACTTCCTCTGTGGTTGGTTCCAAAAGAACTGCTCCACCTCCGTCACCAAAAATAATACAAGTGGCACGGTCGGTATAATCTACTATAGATGACATTTTATCCGCACTAACAACTAAAACTTTTTTATAGTTTCCTGTTTCTATATATTTAGAAGCAGTTGTTAATCCATATAAAAAACCAGAACAAGCTGCCATTAAATCAAAACTGAAGGCATTTTTTATTCCAACCATATCACTAATAATATTAGCAGTAGCCGGAAATTGCATGTCCGGAGTAACAGTTGTGCATATTAATAAATCAATTTCATCTGGCGAAATTCCTTTCTTTTTTAATAATTTTTCCACAGCCTTAGCCCCTATGTAAGAAGTTCCTAAATTTTCACCTTTTAAAATTCTTCTTTCTTTGATACCCGTTCTGGATAATATCCATTCGTTATTGGTATCAACCATAGTTTCTAACTCTTTGTTTGTCAAAATATAATCTGGAACATATCCTTGTATTCCAGTTATTGCTGCTCTTATTTTACTCATATTTTTTGTTTAAATGCAGTTTTTATTTTTTCAGATAAGTTTGCTTCTATGACAGTTTTTGTTTTTATTATCATATTTTTTATTGCAAAAATACTAGAAGCACCATGACCTATAATTACATTTGAATTAATTCCAAGTATTGGTGTTCCACCATAAATTTCCGGATTAAAAATATCGAAAAATTTATTTTTCACTTTTTTCTTCTTTATTAAAGAATAAAAAGCTTCCGCACCTTTCAGAACAATATTTCCTGTAAATCCATCACAAACAATAACATCTACTTCTTTTTCATCATTAAAAAAATCTGTTCCTTCTACATTTCCTATGAAATTAAAATCATTAGTATCTTTCATTATTCCATAAGTTGCTTTTGTCAATAAATTTCCTTTTTCTTCTTCTGAACCTATGTTTAATAAACCAACTCTTGGATTTTTTATTCCAAAGATATTTTCAGCATAAACAGAACCAATAATAGCATATTGATATAAGATATCTGGTTTAACATCAGGGTTAATTCCAATATCGAGTAATATAGCTAATTTACCATTATCTTTGGGCATAACAGTAGAAATTGCCGGACGAATTACATTTGAAATAACTTTCACTGTATACATCGCTCCAACAAGCATAGCTCCGGTATTTCCTGCACTTGCAAAACCGTCTATTTCATTAGAACTCAACATTTTATATCCAATGGCAATGCCGGATTTTTGTTTTTTTACAAAAGATTTTGCCGGATGCTCAGACATTCCAATGGTTTCTGATGCATGAATTATCTTAAATTGGCTAATATCTTCCTGTTCCTGTTGAAAAATTTTTTTTATTATTTTTTCATCTCCAATTAAAACCAATTCAATATCTGAGGATAATTCTTTATTTGCTTCTATAGCACCACGTATTCTTATACGTGGACTATAATCGCCTCCCATAATATCTATACCAATTTTCATATTTTTTAAATTATTGGTTCCATTTTTTATTGATTTTCTGATTTTTCCACTGCAAGTTTACCTCTATAATAACCGCATTCTGGACAAACTCTATGATAAAGTACTGTTCCACCGCAGTTGGAACAATTAGCCAAAGTTCGTGGAGTCGCTTTATAATGCGTCCTACGTTTGTCTCTTCTTTGTTTTGATATTCTATGTTTTGGATGTGCCATTTTAAAAATTATTTTTTATTAAAATTTTTTAGTGCCGACCATCTATGGTCAATAATATTTTCTTTTTTAGATTTTAAATTTTCTAATTTTTCTATAATTAATGGATTACAAGTGGAAAAACCATTTTCATCATTTTGATGAACTTTTTTATAAGGCATACTCAAAACAACACATTCATAAATATAATGCTTTAAATCAATTTCTTTATCAAATTTTGAAATTGCCATATAATCATCTTCTTTTTTGTAATCAAAAAACTCATCTAAATTTTCACGAAATCTAATTAATAATTTTCCATCATATTTAATTGGAAAATCAAAATAATCCATACATCTATCGCATTGAACATTTACGAAACCTTCAATTTTTGTAAAAATTTTTATATAGTTTCTTTTCAAATCTAAATTTATATCAACGACTAAATTAGCTTTTTTAATGGTTGATAATTTAATTTTTGAAAAAAAATTATCTTTTACAAAAAATTTAAGATGTAAATCTTCATTTTTTAAATTTTGCAAATAAATAACGTAATTATTTTCTAAATTATTCAAAAATTTTTTTTTATTTTTTAAAATTGCAAAATTATTATTTTTATGTAAAAAAAAAAATTATTTCATATAAATTTATAAAATGAAAATTTTAATTATTTGTACAGGAAATTCTTGTCGAAGTCAAATGGCAGAATCTATATTAAAAAGTTTTGATAAAAATCTTGAGGTTTTTTCCGCCGGGACAAAAATAGAAAAAGATGTAAATCCTTATGCCATAGAAGTTATGAAAGAAGTTGGAATAAATTTATCAAAAAATTATCCAAAAGATGTAAAAATTTTTTTGAAAGATAAATTTGATTTTGTAATTACCGTTTGCGATGGTGCGAAAGAAATTTGTCCGGTTTTTTTAGGAGATGTAAAAAAATATTTTCATATTCCTTTCGAAGACCCAGCAAATGCAAAAGGCTCTGAAGAAGAGATTTTGAAAATCTATAGAAAAAGCCGTGAAACTATAAAAGAAAAATTTTTGTATTTTTACAAAAAAGAAATTTTTGAATTTTAAAATGAAATATCTAAAAATATTAAAAACTCGTATTTCTAAAAAGAAAAAAGAATTATTAATTCAAAATAATAAGAAAAATTTATTTTTTATTTTCATAAAAATTTTTTTGGAAATTATAATTGGTTTTTATAGGATTTTGATGGCAAAATTTTATCTGAGAAATGTTACTAAATTGGGGAAATTAGTTTCTATAAAAAATAAGCCGTTGATAAAAGCAAATGGAAAAATTTACATAGGAGATAATGTACGAATTTGGTCTTTTGTTAGCAGAACGAAATTACTTGTTGCTAAGAATGGAACTTTAAAAATTGGTGGAAATTCTCGTATAAATTCTTGTCATATTTCTGTGAGTAATCTTGTCGAAATTGGTAAAAATGTCAGAATTGCTCCGGGAGTTTTGATTTTAGACAGCGATTATCATTTAGTTGAAAATCATTTCTCTGAAAAGGGAAAAAATGCACCTATAATTATAGAAGATGAAGTTTGGCTTGCAATGCGTTGTATAATATTAAAAGGTGTTAAAATTGGAAAGTCATCGGTTGTTGCTGCTGGTTCGGTAGTAACAAAAAATGTTCCTCCAAATTGTGTAGTTGCCGGAGTTCCGGCAAAAGTTATAAGAAAAATTAAATGAAAAATGATTTTTTAAAGATTTTTATAAAAAAAATATTTTTCAAAAAATGCCGAAATTTTTATAATTTCGAAAAAATTAAGTAGAATAATCTGAAAATTTTATAAAAATATTTTTTTTTAAAAAAATTCGTTATTCTTTTAAAAAGAATAGATATTTTTATAAAAAAAAATTATGAAAAAATATTTATACCTTTATTTCTTTTTTGCTATTTTTTCCATGAATTTATTTTCACAAAATGATTCTTTAGATTTTTATCTAAATATGTCTTTGGAGGAATTAATGCAAATTGAAATTATTACAGCATCAAAAAATTTACAAAAAGCAACAGATGCACCAGCAACAGTTTATGTTGTAACAGAAGAACAAATAGACGAACGTTGTTATTCTTGTTTGGGCGATTTATTGGAAGATATTCCACAGGTAGAAATACAAAGAAAAGTACATTCTGAAACTTTCGATGTATTTACTTTTAATGGAATTACAGGAAACGAAAAATTTTTAATTTTGATGGATGGAATTAGAATTAATTCTGCAACAGGAACACCACACACCATAGGAGAAAGTTATTCTCTTGCAAATGTAAAACAAGTTGAAATAATATTAGGCCCTGCATCGTCTTTGTATGGAGCTGACGCTTTTACAGGAATTGTAAATATCATTACGAAAAAATCTTATGAAAATAAAGGTTTTCATTTGAACGCTTCTTATGGAATGTTCAATTCCAGTAATACCTCATTAACTTTTGCTACTGGCGATGAAGATATTTCCTTTTCAATAACAGGAAAATATTATCATTCTGACGAAGCTTTTTATCCAGAATATTATAAAAAAGAATATGATTGGTACATAAATCATTATAAACCTCATGGTGATATTATAATTTTTGGGGACACTGTTAATGTTCCGATTAAAGATTGGGGAATTCCTACAAATTCTTATTTTATTCATGCAAAATTAAATATTAAAGATTTTGAAATTGGCTATTCGAGAAATTATGAATCGCATTCTACTTCAAAATCTTCTAATCCAGAAACAGCTATACTTTCTGAAGATGTTATTTATAACAATCATGTAGAATCTATTTATGCGCTTTATGATTTTTATTCTGACAATGAAAAATTTAATTTAAAATCTTTAATTTCTGCACAAGAATTTAAAATATATCCTAAATCAAAATTTATTAATCAATACACAGCTGTTAAAGATGGTTTTAAATATGAGAAAAATAATTATTTGAAAATTGAAGAACAAATGAGTTATAATTTTTCTGAAAATATTTTTTTACTCGGAGGTTTTTCTTATGAAAATATTAATGCTCTTCCAAAAACAAGTGATTTACCTTTTCAATTTGATGAAAATCAAGCAACTAATTTGCAAAATATTTATTACCCAGGGACTAATATTTTAGATAAAGACAGTAATAACTTAAGCATTTATCAAGATTTTTATTCCATAAATTATAAAAATTACGGCTCATATTTACAATTACAAAGTAATTTTGAAAATTTGAAAATTACTTTAGGTGCTAGATATGATTACAATACAAGATATGGAAAAACTATAAATCCAAGAATTGGTTTTGTTAAACATCTCTCAGAAAAATTAACTGTAAAATTACTTTTTGGTCAAGCTTATCTTGCTCCTTCACCTCATAAATCGCATCAGCATTATGGTGCTTTATCTGCAGTAAGAGATAGTATTACAAATGAAATTATTGGTTTAAAAGCTACATTTTTACATCTACCAAATCCTAATTTAAAACCAGAAAAAAGAACTTCTTATGAAGCATCTTTTTTATATAAAATAAATAAAGAGATTGCTTTTTCTTCTAATTTATATTATGGAATAATAAAAAATTTAATAGAACCAGAAGGTTTTTTTGGCGAAACTTTTCATAATGTTCCAGTTGGTTATGTAGAAAGGGCTGTAAATAAAGGCGAAGCAGAAACTTACGGTGGAACTTTTAGAATAGATTATAGAAAAAAATTCTCAAAATTTTTAATTAATTTCTTTTCATCCTACACTTATTCTGACGGAGAAATATTATCTGATAATGAAAACGAACCTTTAAAATTTAATGCAAAAGAAACTGTTAAAACTGGTCTTGGAATTAATTTTAAAAAGGTAGTTTTTTTTACAAA
>JAOZVH010000271.1 GCA_029938235.1 Bacteroidales bacterium | reverse complement strand
AAAAAATTTTTTTCAAAAATCGTCCAAAATTTTAATGTTTTTTAATTTCAAATTAAAAAAAATTTTTTCATAATTTGCCCAAAATTTTAATGTTTTTTAATTTTGAAATAAAAAAAAATTTTTCAAAAATCGTCCAAAATTTTAATGTTTTTTAATTTTGAAATAAAAAAAAATTTTTTTGAAAAAATCGTCCAAAATTTTAATATTTTTTATTTTGAAAATAAAAAAAATTTTTTTGAAAAAATGTCAAAATTTTTATGATTTTAATAATAAAAAAAAAATCAAAAAAAATCAATTTTTTATGACATTATTTAATGTCAATTTCTAAAAAATTTTAATGTAAATATTAAAAAATATTTATATTTTTTAATATTTATAAAAAAATTATAAATTGCAAATTTTAAATTGGATATATTTGATTGCTTTTAGGCACAAAAATTATAATAAAATATATTAAAAAATAAATTTTGTTGTTATAAGATTTCAAATCCATATTATTTTTTTTTAAATTTAAATTAAATTAAATGTCTTATTTATTTACATCTGAATCTGTTTCTGAAGGACATCCAGACAAAGTTGCCGATCAAATTTCTGATGCTTTATTAGATTCTTTTTTAAAACAAGATCCAGAATCTAAGGTTGCTTGCGAAACATTAGTTACAACAGGATTGGCAGTTTTAAGTGGAGAGGTAAAAACAAATGCTTATGTTGATGTACAACAAATTGCAAGAAATGTGATTAACAAAATTGGTTATACAAAATCAGAATATCGTTTCGACGGCAATTCTTGTGGTGTGATTTCAACAATTCATGAACAATCTTCTGACATAACAAGAGGTGTAGTTAGAAATTCAGAGGAAGAACAAGGAGCCGGTGACCAAGGAATGATGTTTGGGTATGCAAATACGGAAACCGATAATTATATGCCTTTACCGATAGAATTATCGCATATTTTTCTTATAGAATTAGCAAAAATTCGTAGAGAAAAAAAAGAAATGTTATATCTGAGACCAGATTCTAAATCTCAAATAACAGTAGAATATGACGAAAATAACAAAGCTATTAGAATAGAAACAATAGTTATTTCTACCCAGCATGATGAATTTGCGGAAGATAATGTTATGCTTTCTAAAATCAAAGATGATGTTAAAAATATTTTAATTCCAAGAGTAAAAGAAAAATTACCTGAAAGAATACAAAATTTATTTTGTCATAATTATAATTTATTTGTTAATCCTACAGGAAAATTCGTTATTGGTGGACCACATGGAGATACAGGTTTAACAGGTAGAAAAATTATTGTCGATACTTATGGTGGAAAAGCAGCCCACGGAGGAGGAGCTTTTTCCGGAAAAGATTCGTCAAAAGTTGACCGTTCAGCAGCTTATGCTACTCGTCATATAGCAAAAAATTTAGTTGCTGCCGGAGTTGCTGATGAAATTTTAATACAAGTTGCTTACGCCATTGGTGTGGCAAATCCTGTGGGATTTTATGTTAAAACTTTCGGAACTTCAAATTTAAAAAATGAAAAGGGCGAAATTCTAAGTGATAAAGAAATATCAGAAAAAACGAAACTTTTATTTGATATGCGTCCAAATGCAATTGTAAAACGTTTAGGTTTAAAAAATCCTATTTTTCAAGACACTGCATCTTACGGACATATTGGAAGAATTCCATATAAAAAAAATGTAGAATTAAATTTTAATGGCAAAAAGAAATTAAAAGAAATAGAATTTTTCACTTGGGAAAAATTAGATTATCTAGAGAAAATAAAAAAATCTTTTAATATTTCATAAAATTTTCGCTTATGCAATAAAAATTTTTTTTATTGCATAAGTGAAAAATTTTAAATTCCAAATTTTTAAAAATCTTAATTTAACAAAAAAAAATATTTTTTTATGATAATAAATTTTTTTGAAAATTTAGATATTTACTCTTGGGAGATAATTACTTTATTAATTTTTGCTGGTTTTTGCGTTGGAATTATTAACACTCTTGCCGGAAGTGGTTCTATAATTTCTTATTATTTATTTATGTTATTAGGACTTCCGGCTGGAGTTGCCAATGGAACTTTTCGTTTGGGGGTTATTTTACAAACTCTCGCTGCGGCAATTAATTATAGAAAGCAAAAAGTTTTAGATTTAAAAAAATCATTAATTTTATCTGCTCCAATAACTTTGGGCTCTATACTCGGAGCAGAAATTGCCGTAAATATTCGGGAAGATATTTTTGAAAAAATAGTTGGTGCAATTATGTTGGTTTTGTTATTTTTTATTTTTTACAAGCCAAAAAATTGGATAAAAGGAAATAAAAAACGACGAGCAAAAAAAACATCTTTTTTAGAGATTTTAATATTTTTCTGCATAGGAATTTATGGCGGATTTATTCACATTGGTGTTGGGATTTTTTTACTTGCTGCTTTGGTTTTATATTCTGGTTATGACCTTGTTAAAGCAAATGCTATAAAAATAACAGTTGTTTTTATTTATACTCCTTTTGCCCTGAGTGTTTTCATTTTTAATGATAAAATTTCTTATTTTATCGGTCTAATCGCAGCCATTGGAAATATTTTTGGAGGAATAATTGCTTCATATTTTGCAGTAAATTTCGGAGCAAAATTTATTCAATTGTTTCTGGTTATCGTGATAATTTTTTTCGTAATAAAATTATTTTTATTTTAAATTTTAATAAAATATCATTTTTATAAAAAAAATGATATTTTATTAAAAAATTTTTTTTTTAATTGTTTTTCAATAATTTTTTAGAAAGTTCTTTTATATCTGTTCCGGAAAAATTACCTGAACTCATTAACAATAAATTTTTATTTTTCCAATTTATTTCAAATAAATTTTTAATTAAATATTCAATATTAGTAAAAACTTTTAAATCTTTTTTTGCAAAAGAATTTTTTATTTCTTCTATTTTAATATTTTCTAATTTTTTATGTTTTATGGTTTCCGGATTAAAATAAACAAATGCAAAATCAGATTCTTTCATAGTATTTTTGTAAAATTTAAGAAAATTTTTACTCAAACTACTAAAAGTATGTAGTTCCATACAAGAAACCAATTTGCGATTTTTAAATTGATTTTTTACAGCATTTACACTTGCTTTTAATTTTGACGGCGAATGTGCAAAATCCCAAAAAATATTTGTATTTTCGTTCTTTTCCAAAATTTCTAAACGCCTATTTGCTCCTCTAAAATTTTTTATTGAATTATAAAAATCTTTTTCTTTAACTCCCAAACTTAGACAAATTTTTTTTGCTCCTTCGAGATTTTGCAAATTATGTTCTCCAAAAAAATGAATTGGAAATTCTTTTCCATCATAATTTAAAAAAGTTTTTTGATTTTTTATAGAAAAATTATGTGTTTCATAAGGAATTTTAGAAATTTTATTTTTTGAATTTTCAAGCATTTTTTTTAAAACTTCATCATTCTTATAGAAAAAAAGTTTTCCGTTTTTTTCAATTAAATTAATAAAAATTTCAAATTGTTTTTCATAGATTTCTAAACTCGGAAAAACATTAATATGGTCGTAAGCTATTCCGCTAATTAATGCAATATGAGGACGATACAAATGAAATTTTGGTCTTTTATCTATGGGAGAAGATAAATATTCATCTCCTTCGAAAACTGCAATTTTGGAATTATCTTCTAAATGTACCATAGTTTCAAACCCATATAAATTCGCTCCAACCATATAATCAAAAGAAAAATTATTTTCTTTTAAAACATGCATTATCATAGAAGTAATACTTGTTTTTCCGTGACTGCCTCCTATTACGACACGAGTTTTATTTTTTGTTTGTTCAAAAAGATATTCCGGATAAGAATAAATTTTTATATTTAATTCCTTAGCTTTTTTCAACTCTGGATTATCTAAACGAGCATGCATTCCTAAAATAACGGCATCTAAATTTTTTGTTATTTTCTTTTTGTCCCATAAAAATTTTTTTGGTAAAAGACCATATTTTTTTAATCTACTTCTCGAAGGTTCAAAAATTTCATCGTCAGAACCAGTTACCAAATAATTTTTCTTATGCAAAGCAATTGCTAAATTGTGCATTGCACTTCCACCAATTGCAATAAAATGAATTTTCATAATTTTGATTTAAAATAAAATTTCAAA
>JAOZVH010000270.1 GCA_029938235.1 Bacteroidales bacterium | reverse complement strand
TTTTTTCAAATTCGTCCAAAATTTTAATGTTTTTTTATTTTGAAATTAAAAAAAATTTTTTTTCAAATTCGTCCAAAATTTTAATGTTTTTTTATTTCAAAATAAAAAAAAATTTTTTTTCAAAAATCGTGAAAATTTTAATGTTTTTTATTTGAAAATTATAAAAAAAAATTTTTCAAAAAAATCCAAATATTTTAAGATTTTTTAATTTCAAAATAAAAAAAATTTTTTTCAAAAATCGTCCAAAATTTCAACATTTGTTAATTTCAAAATAAAAAAAATTTTTTTCAAAAATCGTGAAAATTTTAATGTTTTTTTGGAAAAATGAATGAGGAATTTTTTTAATTCAATTTTTCTAGATCTATTTTTAATTTTGGTAAATGATTTTTTATTATTTGAAAAACTTCATACTCATCAATACTAAAATAATCATGAGCAATTATGTTTCTAAATGCCATAATTTTATACAAACAATATTGCTATTTTTATTTTTAAAATCATCGCTTAATTTAGAAACTGTTTCTCCGAGAGCAATAAAATTCATCATTACCGCATCAAAAGATTTTCCGTCTTTAACAAATTCTTCTGGATTTTTAAAAATTGAAGAATATTCGAAAATTTTCTCAATTGTTTGTAGCATTAAAAATATTATAGTTTCATCTCTTCTATACATAAATTACTTCATTTAAGATAAAATTTTTAAAAATTGGTTTAATTGAACGTTCTCGACAAAGGTCTATTTTACGATTATATTTTTCTTTAAAAATTTTTCTTATCTCCTGTTTTTTCTCAAAAATTTCTTTTGTATCTAATCGCATTTCTATTATCAAATCAATATCACTTTTTTCTGTTTGTTCGCCACGTGCAAAAGACCCAAAAAGACCTAATTTTGTGATATTATATTTTTTTTTAAAAATTTCTTTATTTTTTAATAAAAACTCTAATATTTCTTTTTTTGTTATATACATTTTATTTTTTTTATAATTTACAAAAAACGATAATTTTTTTAATAATTAAAAAAAAATTTTTTCCAAAAAAAAACAAAAATTTTAATATTTTTAAAATAAAAATTTTTTTCAAAATTCGTGAAAATTTTAATGTTTTTTAATTTCAAATTAAAAAAACATTTTTCAAAATTCGTCCAAAATTTTAATATTTTTTAATTTCAAAATAAAAAAAAATTTTTTTCAAAAATCGTGAAAATTTTAATGTTTTTTAATTTGAAAAATAAAAAAAATTTTTCAAAAATCGTGAAAATTTTAATAATTTATATTTTATATAAAATATAAATTATTTTTTATTTTTGTGTTTTAAAAAAAATTATAAAAATGAAAAATATACATTTTAAAAAACTTTTACCTCATCTTTTTGCAATTATTTTTTTTATGTTGTTATCTGTTATTTATTTCCCCAAAATAATGGAAGGTAAAAAATTATATCAAAATGACAATATTCAGTGGCAGGGTATGTCAAAAGAAGTCGAGGATAATAGAGAAAAAACAGGAGAGCAAGCTTTATGGACAAATAGTTTATTTGGTGGAATGCCATCTTATTTAGTTTCCATGAGAATTGAAAATAACTTAACAAGTATTTTTAATAGAATGTTAAATTTAATATTTTTAAAACAAATTGGAAATGTATTTCTTTTGTTATTAGGTTTTTATATTGCATTAATTATATTTCAAGTTAATCCTTGGCTCAGTGTCATAGGTGCTATTGCTTATGCTTTTTCGTCTTATTTTTTTATTGTTTTGGAAGCTGGACACGTTATAAAAGTTTTAGCTTTAGGATATATGCCGCCAATTATTGCAGGTGTATATCTTGCTTTTAATAAAAATAAAATCTTGGGAAGTTTAATTTTCGGATTGTTTTTTTCTCTACAATTGATAGCAAATCATGTTCAAATGACTTATTATATGTTTTTTATAATTGGTATTTATATTGTTTTTAGATTTGTAAATGCTTTAAAAGCAAATGATTTTAAAAAATTTTCAAAACCGTTTCTTGCAATTTTTATAGTAGGTATTTTAGCAATTGGAAGTAATGCCGAAACTATGTTGCCTTTGTATGAATACAGTAAATATTCTATGCGTGGAAAATCAGAACTGACAAACAATAAAGAAGATAAAACAGAAGGTTTAGATAGAAGTTATGCCACCAGCTGGAGTTATGGAAAAATGGAAACTTTTACTCTTTTAATACCAAATTTTAAAGGTGGTTCATCTCACGGAGAATTAGATAAAAATTCTGAAACTTATAAAGTTTTAAAATCTAATAATGTTCCAAATACGAAAGAAATTATAAAACAAATGCCTTTGTATTTTGGAGAACAACCTTTCACTTCTGGACCTGTTTACGTTGGAGCAATAATTTGTTTATTTTTTATTTTTGGTTTATTTGTGATAAAAGGAGAAGTAAAATGGTGGTTACTTTCTGCGACTGTTTTTTCTATTTTAATGGCTTGGGGAAAACATTTTATGTTCTTAACAGACTTATTTTTAGATTATTTTCCAATGTATGATAAATTTAGAGCGGTTTCATCTATTCTAATAATTGCCGAATTTACAATGCCACTTTTAGCGATCTTAGCAATTAAAAAGGTTCTTTATGGTCAAATAAGCAAAAAAGAATTTAAAGATGCTTTACTAAAATCCTTTGCAATTCTTGCTAGCATAACTTTATTTTTCGCTATATTTTCTGGTTTTTTTGATTTTAATGCTTACGGAGATGGTAGATTATTAGCAAATGGTTATCCACAATGGTTATTAGATGCCATAGTAAAAGACAGAGAAAATTTATTTCGTGCAGATGCTTTTCGTTCTTTTATTTTTATTTTAATTGCTTCGGCAGCAATTTGGTTTTATATGCAAGAAAAAATCAAGAAAAATATTTTTATTGTTATCTTAGTTACTTTGGTTTTATTAGATATGTGGACAATAAATAAACGTTATTTAAATAATGATGATTTTGTTGCGAGTAGAAATGTTGATATTCCTTTCAATCCGACAACCGCAGACAGACAAATAATGTCTGATAAAGACCCATATTTTAGAGTTCTTAATTTAAGTGTAAACACTTTTAATGACGCAAGCACTTCTTATTTTCATAAATCTGTTGGCGGTTATCACGGAGCAAAAATGAAACGTTATCAGGAATTAATTGAATTTCATATTTCCAAAAACAATATGGAAGTTTTAAATATGTTAAACACAAAATATTTTATTATTGGAAATAAAAAAGGACACGAACCTACAGCTCAATTTAATCCTAATGCTTTGGGAAATGTTTGGTTTGTGGAAAGTTACAAAACAGTAAAAAATGCTGACGAAGAAATTCAAGCATTAAGCGATTTTAAAGCTAAAAAAGAAGCAATTATTGACATTCGTTTTAAGGATTTTTTGAATAATTTTGAAATTAAAAAAGATGATGATGCTGTTATTAATTTAACAAAATACAATTTAGATAAATTGGAATATGAATATCAAATTAAAAATTCTCAGTTGGCAGTTTTTTCTGATATTTATTATGAAAAAGGCTGGAATGCTTATGTTGATGGAAAATTATTACCACATTTTAGAGCGAATTATGTTCTAAGAGCAATGATTTTACCTGAGGGAAAACATAATCTTGTTTTTAAATTTGAACCAAAATCTCATTCCATTGGCAGTAAAGTGTCCTTAGTAAGTTCTTCAATTTTAATTATTTTAATGGCTTTCGCATTATTTAAAAGTATAAAAAAACAAAATTTTAAATTATAATTTTATTCAAATAAATAATTAAAAAAATTGACATTTTGGAAAAAAAATTTAATTTTAAAATTAAAAAATATTGAAATTTTGGACGATTTTTGAAAAAATTTTTTTTAACATTGGAGGTTTCTTTTTTAACCTCCAATGTTTGTTTTATGTGGAAAACATAATCTTGTTTTTAAATTTGAACCACAATCTCATTCCATTGGCAGTAAAGTGTCCTTAGTAAGTTCTTCAATTTTAATTATTTTAATGGCTTTCGCATTATTTAAAAGTATAAAAAAACAAAATTTTAAATAAATATTAAAAAAATTGACATTTTTAGAAAAAAATTTTGGCTCTTGGAACCTTTTTGTGAAATCATAAAAAATTACTTAAAATTTTCAT
>JAOZVH010000269.1 GCA_029938235.1 Bacteroidales bacterium | reverse complement strand
TGTCTAAACCTTTTTTTATTAAATTGAAAACTGTTATTTCAACAGTTTTCGCTATGCCTTTTTCCATGCCTTTTTCCATGCCTTTTTCCATGCCTTTTTCCATGCCTTTTTCCATGCCTTCTTTTAGACCTTCTTTTTTGCCTTTTTTCATTCCCTTAGAAATCAATCTATCTGCTGTGGAAATAAATTTTTTTCCTGCTTCTTCGGAAATTTCTGACATTTTTTCGGAGAAAATATGCGTCTTTATTTTTGTTGTATAAAATAAATAAGCAACAATTTGAGAAAAAAACTTTTTACCCTTTTCAGTTTTGAATAATTCTTTCACTTCGGAAAAGAATTTATTCATGTTTGAAACAATCTCCTTTTCAATAAAAATTTTTCTAAAAAATGCCAAAATTTTATGATTTTTTATTTTGAAATTAAAAAAATTTTTTTCAAAAATCGTCCAAAATTTTAATATTTTATTAAAAAAAATTTTGGTTCTTCTAACCTTTTTGTGATAGGAAATTTTTCGCACATAAAAAATGTGAAAAGATTATGATTCATCGTCCACGATGATTTTGTGTATATTAAATGAAAACATTTAAAGTATTGATTTTTAATGTTTTAAAAAAACAGAATCATGGAAGTTACGAAATCATCGTGGACGATGAATCATAATACCTTATTTTTAATAAAAAAAATTTATATTTCACAAAAAGGTTCTAAGAGCCAAAATTTTTTTCAAAAAAACGCCAAAATTTCAATATTTTTATATTTAAAAAATTTAATGTTTTTTCATAAAAATTTCTTTATTAAAATTAAAAATTATATAAAAAGCATAACTATAATCTATAATTTCGTTATTTTTATCATAAAAAACCTCCGCTGAAACTTTTAAATATGTTCTTTTAAAAATTTCTTTTTCGTAGGAATTTTGTAAAATAAATAATTCTCTATTTTTTTCTATATAATTATTTTGTTTTGAAATATTTTTATAAAAAAAATCGCCTTTTTGCGAAAAAAAATTTTTTGATTTCCAGTAGGAAAAAATAAATTTATATGATTTTAAATTACAATAAATTTGTGGATAAATGGCTTTTCCTGCATCAGCAAATAAATCTTTACTTGGTGAATTATCTTGAAAACCAACAAAAAATAAATTCGTACCAATATTTTTTAAATTTTCGTTTTTAAAATGAAATTCTAAATTTAAACCGACAGCAAAATTTATTAAAGTCTGTAAATTATTTTCATTATTATTAATTTGTCCTCCCTTATGAAAAATCAATAATTGCGATGGAATTGAAATTTGAAATTTATTTTTTTTATTATTAATAAAAAATTTATTGGAAATTCCAACAGATAATTTTTCATGTGTTGTATCATTATGAAAAATAAAATTTTCCCAATTCAGCCAAATATCAGATTTAATTCTATTTTTATTTATTAAAAACTGCAAACCGTTTTCAATATTTTCGTAAAATAAATTTTCAAAATGATAAATGGCTTCTATTAAATTATGGTTTCTGTAAATACTTCCGAAAACAATATTTAAAGATTTTAAATTATATTGAAAACGAAATATTGGCAAAATTTTAGAAAAATTATTTATTCCGGAATATTTTAACAAATGAACACCAGTTTTGATTTTGATATTTTTAGAAGGAGAAAAAATAAGATACGGATTAATAAAATAACCAATCAAAGTATAGCCTTTTACTATGGGATTGAAAAATTCATTATTTTTAAAAAAATTTACATTTTTTACGTTAAAAAAAATTTTATTACTATCAAGAGAAATTTTATTTTCTTCGTCAAAAACAGAATAAAAATTCTGAGAATTAGAATTTTCTGTAAAAAATAAAATTAAAATAAATATTTTATAAAAAATATATTTCATTTTTGAAATAAAAAAAATTTTTTTCAAAAAAACCAATTTTTTTTTTATTTTTGAAAAAAATTAAATTTTAAATTATGTATATTTTCGAAGCAAAAAATATTGTTAAGCGTTATTCTAATCATTTAGCTTTAGATAATTTAAGTGTTTCTGTTCCAGATAATAGTATTTTCGGTTTACTTGGTCCAAATGGAGCTGGAAAAACTACTTTAATACGAATAATTAATCAAATTACTGCTCCGGATAAAGGAGAATTATTTTTCAATGGAAAAAAATTAAACTCTGAGGATATTTATAATATTGGTTATCTTCCGGAAGAAAGAGGTCTTTATAAAAAAATGAAAGTTGGTGAACAGGCAGTTTATCTTGCAAGGTTGAAAGGTTTAAGTAAAAAAGATGCTTTAAAAAAATTGAAATTTTGGTTTGAAAAATTTTCCATAAAAGAATGGTGGGGAAAAAAAGTTGAAGAGCTTTCAAAAGGTATGCAACAAAAAGTGCAATTTATTATAACTATTTTACACGAGCCAAAATTATTAATTTTCGATGAACCTTTTAGCGGTTTTGACCCAATTAATACAAATTTATTGAAAGAAGAAATTTTAAATCTTAGAAAAAATGGAGCGACAATTATTTTTTCTACACATAATATGGCTTCTGTAGAAGAAATTTGTGATAATATTGCATTAATAAATAATTCGAGAAAAGTTCTGGAAGGCAATATTAATGATATTAAAAAAGAATATTTTGACAATACTTTTGAAGTAAAATTTGATGAAAATTTTAATTCTATGGAAGCATCTATAACTGCAGATTATAAAATTTTGGAACATAAAAAAGAAAAAAATATTTCTATTTTAAAGATAAAATTACTGTCCGAAATTAGTAGAAACGAATTAATTTCAAAATTAATTAATTTTGGCAATATAATTTCTTTTAATGAAATAATTCCAAGTATGAACGAAATTTTTATAAAAATAGTTGGAGAGACAAATGAAGAAAAAAAGTAAAAAATATTTATTAGATGAAAGATATTTAAAAATGGCTCAAATTTGGGCGGAAAATTCTTACTGTAAACGTAACAAAGTCGGAGCATTATTAGTAAAAGATAAAATGATAATTTCCGACGGATACAACGGCACACCCTCAGGTTTTGAAAATATTTGCGAAGAAAATGACAAAACAAAAATTTACGTTTTACATGCAGAAGCAAACGCAATTACAAAAGTTGCAAAATCCAACAACAGTAGTTCTGGAGCAACACTTTATGTAACGGCTTCGCCATGCATAGAATGTGCAAAATTAATAATTCAAGCAGATATAAAAAGAGTCGTTTATTCAAGCGAATACAGAATAAAAGATGGAATAGAACTTTTAAAAAGAGCAGATATTGAAGTAGCTTTTATTAAATTTACAAAAAATTAAAATTTTGGCGTTTAAAAAAAAATTTCAAGCTGTACAAACCAAAAAAATTACATGTTTTTTTGAAAAATTTTTTTATAAATTATAAAATTCGTAAAAAAATTGACGTTTTTTTTGGAAAAACTTTTTTATAAGTTCGTAAAATTTCGGCGTTTTTTGGAAAATTTATTAAAAATAAATTTTTTCAATATACAAACCAAAAAAATTGGCATTTTTTTGAAAAATTTTAGGTTTGTACAGCTTGAAATTTTTTTTTCAAAAATCGTGAAAATTTCAATATTTTTTAATTTTAAAATTCAAAAATTTTTTTCAAAAATCGTGAAAATTTCAATATTTTTTTAATTTCAAAATAAAAAAAATTTTTTCAAAAAACGTGAAAATTTCAATATTTTCTAATTTCAAAATAAAAAAAATTTTTTCAAAAAACGTCCAAAATTTCAATATTTTTAATTTCAAAATAAAAAAAATTTTTTTCAAAAGATTTTACAAAATTTTTAATTTTAAAAAATTTTAATATCTTCGAGTTTTTATTTCAAAATAAATTTAATTAAAATAAATAAAAAATATGTCAAAGGAAAAATATTAATACGTTTTGATTGGGCAATGAAATATATGTTGAAGGATCCATCTAATTATTACATTGCCGAAGGATTTTTGTGTGCTCTATTGGGTGAAAAAAATATTACTGTAAAAAGTATTTTGGACTCGGAGAGTAATAAAAATATCCGGAAGATAAATTTAACCGTGTGGATGTCTTGATAGAAGACTCCGAAGGTCGCAATATAATTATTGAAATACAAGCATCTTATGAATCAGATTATTTGTATCGTGTACTTTATGGAACATCAAAACAC
>JAOZVH010000071.1:9538-14408 GCA_029938235.1 Bacteroidales bacterium | reverse complement strand
TTTATAATTTAATTTATCAAAAAAAATTTTTTCAAAAACACGGCGATTTTTTACGATTTTAATTTATCAAAAAAAATTTTTTCACAAAAATGGCAAAATTTTAATATCTTTTATTTTGAAATTTAAAAATTTTTTTTCAAAAATCGTCCAAAATTTCAACATTTTTTATAAATTAAAAAAATTTCAAAAAAAACGTAAAATTTTGTTTTTTTTGAAATTTTTATTCAAAATTTTTATGAAATTAAATTCTTAGCAAAATCATAATTTTATGATTTTTTTATTTAATTATTCATAATTTTATGAAAAATATCGTAATATTCTTTTATTTTTTTCCCATAGAAATTTGCTTGTCCTGGTCCATTATAATAACGTGCAAATTTAGAAAAATCTTTTTCTCTTAGAGCTTTTTTCATTCTTGTATCAAGAAAATCAAAGAAACCAAAAATGTGAAATTTTATATTTTTATTAAAATTCAAAAACATTTCTTCAATACTTTCATAACCTATCATTTTATAATTGCTACCCATAATTTGAGGAGCACCCATACTAATAGATTTAATTGCAAGTTCGTTTTCAAGTTTTCTTGCAAATTCTAAAACTTCCCATTCTTTCGTCTGATTGCCATGGTATTCTGTCCAAACATTATCACCATTTTTACAAAATTTGTGTCCTGTCCATTTTTTATTACTAGAAAATTTAAAATGTTTATTAAAAACGCTCTCGTTATGAACTCCCCAATATCTATGAAATAGATGAATTTCAAAACGAATTATCATTTTATCTCCTCTAAATCCAACACCTCCACTTTCTACAGAAAATACCGCAACTGCTGTTCCTAGGTCTACATTAATAGCTTTGCTAAGATCTTCCATTAAACCACCGTATTTATTATAAATACCAGTAACCATTTTGCCTTTTGAAGAACTTGGCATTTTTAATAATTTACTTGGAATAAGGTTTTGTGTATTTAATTCTTTATTTTGATACAAAAAACCATTGTCAGATTTTAAATCTGAAGTATAATCTGAGTGAATGAAAGCATCTTTATCTTGATATTTAACTTTATACCAATCTCCAATTTTATCATAAACTTTTACTATTTCTCCTTTTTGGTAACTACCAACAAGATTACCAGTAATTTCTTTGTCTCTTATATTTAACTTCGTTTTGATTTTAACTTTAAAAGAAATTTCTTTTACATAATCTGCAGAAACATATCCAAAACCATTTCCAAAAACAAGTTTTATCCATGAATTTTTATTTTCCAGTGCTTCAAAAATATGTCCTTTTTTCAAGGCACCAATGCGATTTCCATTAGGAATATTCCTCACATTAAGGCTACTCGCAGTAATTTCAACTTTCATAATTATTATTATTTATTAAAATAATTTGTTAAAAGTAAAAAAATTTTTTTAATAAAAAAATTTTATGTTTTTTTGTGAAAATTTTATTAAAATAATATGGCTAAAAGAAAAGATATTAAAAAGTCACAGTTAGCAGCAAATGAAACAGAACAACAAATAGAAGTTGTAGAACAGGCTCTGTCCAGAACAGAACTTTTTTTAGAAAAAAATCAAGATAAATTATTGATGATAATTTTTGGAATAGTTGCTGTTTTTAGTGTTTATCTTGCTTATAATAAGTTGTATCTTCAATCGGAAGAACAATCTGCACAAACAGCAATGTTTCAAGCAGAAGAACATTTTGAAAAAGATTCATTCAATCTCGCTCTAAATGGAGATGAAACTTCTTTAGGTTTTTTGCAAATTATTGATGAATACGGAATTACTAAATCTGCAAACTTATCTTATTATTATGCAGGTATTTCTTATCTTAATCTTGGAGATTTTGATAAAGCAATAGAATATCTGGAGGATTTTGATAGTGATGATAAAATTGTAAAAAGTATGTCAATAGGTGCTATAGGGGACGCTTATATGGAAAAAGACGAAACTCAAAAAGCAATTTATTATTATGAAAAAGCATCAGAAAATAATGTTAATGATTTTTCTACTCCGGTTTTTTTGATGAAGAAAGCTATTGCTTGTGAAAAATTGAAAAAATTAGATGAAGCTTTAAAAATATATGAAGAAATAAAATCTGATTTCGCAAAAACTTCACAAGGTAGAAATGCTGATAAATATATAACAAAAATTAAGGCATTAATAAAAAAATAAATTTTTTTTATAAAAAAAATGTGCTATTCTTTGAATAGCACATTTTTTTTTGTAAATTTTTAAATTTAGAAAGGTAAATCTTCTTTTTCTTCTTCCGGAGCTTTTTCTTCTGCTTGTGTTTCAGAAAGATTAGTTGCTTCTTCCTTAGCACTATTTTCATTCTCAGGATTTGCAGAAACTGTTTCTAATTTCCACGCTCTTAAATTAGTGTACCATCTTCCTTCATATTCACGAGAATCTGGATTAAAGCTCACATTTACTTCATCACCTTCTTTATAAGTGTTTAATAAACGAACTTTATCATCTCCAAACATATCAAAACATACTTTTTTTGGATATTCTTCTTCTGTTTCAATAACAAAACTTTGCTTCACCCAAGTTCCAAATCTACCTTCTCCCGAAATTTTTTCTAAAATTTTAAATATTTTCCCTTGTATTTCCATAACAATAATTTATTAAAATTGCAAATTTACAATTATTTTTTTTATTAAAAAAAAAATTATTTTTCTATTTCTAATAGTTCAACTTCGAAAATCAAAGTAGCATAAGAAGGGATAGAAGCACCAGCACCTCTTTCGCCGTAAGCCAAATCATAAGGAATAAATAATTTCCATTTTGAACCAGGACTCATTAATTGTAAAGCTTCTGTCCATCCTTTAATAACACCATTTACAGGAAAACTAATGGGTTCACCTCTGTCCACAGAACTGTCAAAAACTTGTCCATTTAATAAAGTACCGTGATAATGAGTTTTTACTTTATCAGTAAAACCCGGAGAAACACCTTTTCCTTTTTTCAAAATTTTATATTGTAAACCACTTGGCAGACTTACAACACCTTCTTTTTTAGAATTCTCAGCAAGAAATTTTTCACCCTCTTCAATAATTCCCCTAGATGATTCTTTTTGCTTTTCCATAGATTTTTCTTGCATTTTTTTAAAATAAGAATTTAGCCACATTTCAGCTTCTTGTTTAGACATTAAAGTTTTTTCATCTCCATAAACATCATCCATAGCCTTTTTAAAAAAATCAGATTTGATGCTATCAAGACCTTGATTTTTAAAATTAGACGATATACTAAGACCAAGAGAATAGCTTAAAGTATCTAAATCCGATTGTAATTTCAAATTATTTGTCATAGTTTTTTTTTGTGTTTCGCATGCATTTAAAAAAAAAGCAAAAGCGAAAACCAATAATAAATTCTTAAAATTCATTTTTTTAAATTTAAAAATGCAAAAATAAATTTTTTTTTTAAATAAAAAATATTTTTTTTAAAAAAAATTATTATAATAAATGGATACTTATAAAACAATAGAATTTAATTCAAAAGGTCTTTTTAAAGATAAAGGCAGTAAATTTTTATCTTTTTCTTATCGTGTTCGAGATGAAAAAGAAATTAAAGAAATTTTGAAAAATTTAAAGAAAGAATATTACGATGCTCGTCATCATTGTTATGCTTACCGTCTTGGTATAGATAAAAAAAAATTTAGAATAAATGACGATGGCGAACCTTCAAATACCGCAGGAAATCCAATAATGGGACAAATAAAATCTAAGGATTTAACAAATATTTTGATAGTTGTTGTTAGGTATTTTGGAGGTAGGCTTCTTGGGGTGCGAGGTTTAATAAATGCTTATAGAAACGCAAGTTTAGATGCCATAGAAAACACAAAAATTATAGTAGAAATAGTGAAAAAAAAATTTAAAATTTCTTTTGATTATTTGCATATGAATAAGGTAATGAAAATTATGAAAGATGAAAATTTAAAACCGAAAGATCAAAATTTCCATTTGAAATGTAGTTTTTTTATAAAAATTAGAGAAAGAGATGAAAAAAAAATTATAGAAAAACTCAAAAAATTTTGTGAAATTTTTTATTTGAAAAAAAATTAAAAATTTCGTCATTTTTTTGAAAAAATTTTTTATTATAAAAATAATGAAATTTTAGACGAATTTGAAAAAACATTTTTTAATTAAAAAATGTTAAAATTTTGGACGAATTTGAAGAAAATTTTTTTCAAAATAAAAAGTGTTAAAATTTTTAACATTTTTTGAAGAAAATTTTTTTCAAAATAAAAAATATTAAAATTTTGGACGAATTTGAAAAAAAATTCAACTTTACAAACCTAAAATTTCTCCAAAAAAATCAAAATTTTACGAATTAAAAAAAAATTATTTTTTATTTTTCAATTGTTCTTTTAATATTTTTATTAATTCATCTTTTTATCTAATTTTTTTTTCTACATTTTCTCTAATTTCTTTTCTATTTCTTATTCTTGTTCTTCTTTTAGCCTCTAAATTTTTGCTTTTACAATTTCTTCGTCAGTTAGATAATTATAACTGATTAATTTTATAGCTTTTGCAATTCCATTTCTATTTTTTTTACAGAAACCTTTTTGCCGAAAATATCGTAAATAAATTTTTCAAAAACAATTTTATTTGTAAATATTTTTTTGAAAAATAATCATTATCTAGGGTGCAAGCATAATTTTTTATTTTTAATAAATATAAAAAAATTCTCAAAAGAAAAAATGTCAATTTTTTTACGAATTTTTTTTTCAAATTTAAAAAGAATTTTTTTTCAAAAAAAGCAAAATTTTACGAATTTTATAATTGTTTTTTTGATTGTTTTTTTAATGGAAATTTGAAATTGAAAATTCTTGTTTTTTTTGTAATCCAGCTGGGGTTCGAACC
>JAOZVH010000071.1:0-9438 GCA_029938235.1 Bacteroidales bacterium | reverse complement strand
CAGGACCCCATCCTTAAAAGGGATGTGCTCTACCAGCTGAGCTACTGAATCAAATTAAAAAATAAAAAATTATGTAATCCAGCTGGGGTTCGAACCCAGGACCCCATCCTTAAAAGGGATGTGCTCTACCAGCTGAGCTACTGAATCAAATAAAATTTTTATTTATTTTTTTACTTACAAAACATAACAAGAACTTCAAATAACGGCACAAAGATAAATCTTTTTTTTTATATACAAAAAAAAACACATTTTTTTTTCAATTTTTTTTTTCAATTTTTAATTTGGATTTTTATTTAAAACTTTCAATTTTTTTTTCGCTCTTTTTGAAAAAATACTGTCTTGATAATCTGTAATTATTTTTCTATAAAGTTTTTTAGCTTTCTCTATATTATTCATATTTTTTTCATAAATTTGAGCCAATAAAAAAGTTGCATTATCAGATAAAATGTCTGAATTATAATCACTTATAATTTTTTCAAGTAAAGATATTGCCATTTTAAAATTCTTTTTTTTATGGAAAATCTTTGCTTTTTTTAATAAAATTTCATCGTTTAAACTGTGGTTTTTAAATTCATTTAAAATTGTATCCATACTTAGAATTGCCATACTATCTTGATTTTTTAATATTAGAAAATCTGCACGAGCAAAAATTTTCATCACAAATTCTGATGTATCTTCTGCAATATTATCACTAATTAACAGCGATAATTCAAAAGCGTCGTTCGCAATTAATTTAGAAGTACTTGCTTTTAAAACGTCTAATTGTGCTTCTGCCCATTGAAAATCTCCGGTATAATAAGCAAGTTTTGCCTTTTTAAATTTTGCCAGATGTCCAATTGGATTATTTTTGTTATCGCTTTCAACTTGTGCATAAATTAAAGTTGCCTCCCAAATATCATCAATTAAAAGATAAATATCTGCAAGCTGAATTTTACAATTAGATAAATCTTTTTTAGAAATATTAGGTATTTTTATTGCAACTTCAAGTAAATTAATAGCTTCATCAGTTTTTTTCATAAAAAACGCTTTCAAATAAGAAAGATTTTTTAGTAAAACTACAGTTTTATTATTTCTGCCAAGTTCAGATATTGTTGTTAAAAAATGGTTCTCTAAATTGATTTTTTCTTCTTCCGAAATAAAATTTCCATTTAAAGTAGTTTTTTGAAATAAAACTTCCATCATTTTAATTTTTGCGTCTTCATAATAAATATTTGATTTTCCTTTTTTTACAATCTCTTCATAAATTTTAAAAGAAATATCATATTCTTTATTTTTGAGTGTCAAATTTGCAAGGTCTATAAGACGTTTACCTTTTTCATTTTTTCTTTTATCAATGGCTTTTGTTTGTATAAAAGCCATTTCAAAGTTATGTTTTTGTATATAAACCCATATTAAAAATTCATTATAAATGGTATAATTTGGCTGTTTTCTAATTTTTTTCAAAATAGAAGTTTGCAAAATTTCAATAAATTTATCAGATTCTTTATCATTAATCATATTTTGTAAAGAATTTTGTATCCTTTTTAAATGCGACGGTTGATAATTTATTTTTTCTAAATATTCATCTACTGCATTTTGATATTTTCTTTGTTTTAAATAAATTGAAGCCAATTCATAAGAAAATTTATTCGAATTACCAAATTTTTTACGAGCATACAAATATGTTTTTTCTGCAAATTTATACTCTCTTTTTCCCAAAAAAGAAACAGAAAGAGAATTAATTTTATTTTCCAAGAGCGGAACTTTTTTTATTGCAATATTAAAATTTTCATCAGCTTTTTCAGGCAAATTTTGTTTCTTATACAGTTCTCCAAGTTCTACATAATAGTAACTTTCATTATTTTTATCTTTTTTAATTTGTTTTTTTATGAGTTTTTCTGACTTTTTAAATTCTTTTAACTCATATAAAGTTCTCAAATAATATTTAAAATAAATTTTATTATTATTCTTTTTGTAAATTTTTTCATACAGCTCAGATGCTTTTTTAAATTCTCTATTTTGATAATATTCCAAAGCTAATTGAATGTCTATATCTTTCTGAGAAAAAGTTAAATATGAGAGAATACAAAATAAAGATGTTAAAAAAAGTTTTTTCATAATTTATTTTTTATAAAAAAAATGCTAAAATTATAAAAAAATTTTTTTATAAAAATATATTTTTTTTATTTTTGCAAAAATAAAAAAAAATGTATATAAAAATATATCCAGATAATCCGAACCCAAAAGCTATTAAAAAAGTTATAGATGTTCTGAGACGAGGTGGAATTATAATTTACCCAACAGATTCTGTTTATGGTTTTGGTTGTGATATTTATGCTTCCAGAGCAGTTGAAAAAATAGCACGTATAAAAAATATCAAAAAGAAAGACATTGATTTTTCTTTAGTTTGTTCTAATTTAAGTCATTTGTCAGATTTTACCCAGCAAGTTGGTAATAAAACTTTTAAAATGATGAAAAAAAATTTACCCGGAGCATTTACTTTTATTTTAAATGCAAATAATAAAGTTCCTAAACTTTTTAAAAGAAAGAAAAAAACCGTTGGTATTCGTGTTCCGAATAATAATATAGCAAGGGAAATTGTATATTTTCTTGGTAATCCAATAATGTCAACTTCTGTGCGTTCTGATGATAAAATTATTGATTATATGACTGACCCTGAATTAATTTATGAAAGATATAAGAATATTGTAGATTTAGTTGTGGATGGAGGTTATGGAAATAATGAAGCTTCAACCATAGTAGATTGTGTAGATGAAAAATTTGAAATAATAAGACAAGGAAAATCTAATCTTTTATGAAAATTTTTTTATTTTAAATAATTTTTTTTCAATTTATATTTTGAAATGTAAGATATTATCAAATCTTATTTTTAAATACTCTTAAAAAATATTAAAATTATAAAAATTTTGATTTTTCAATTATCTAGGATTTTTGAAAAAAAAATAAAATTATAAAAATCATTAAAAAATCGTTCATTTTTACAAAAAATTTTTTTAATTAAAAAAATTTGGTATTTTTGGAAAAAATTTTAATTATAAAAATCGTTCATTTTTACAAAAAAAATAATTATAAAAATTTGGTCGTTTTTTTGAAAAAAATTTTTTTTATAAAAATCGTAAAAAAGAGTCTGTTTTTTGAAAAAAAATAATATTTAATAAAATATTAAAAAAAATGTCATTTTTGCAGAAAAATTTTTTTTTAATTTGAAAAATGGAATTATTAAATATATTTTCAGAATTATTTTTATATCATAAAAACAAACCTTTACTTTTTAGTTCTGGAGTTTTTTTTATTTTATTTACTATTTTTATAGTTATTTATTCACAAATTTATAAAAAAAAAATCGTTTACCTTTTGTATGTTATTGCATTTAGTTTCTTTTTTTATTATAAATCAAGTGGTTGGTATTTATTTATTTTAGTTTTTACAAGCGTCACAGATTTTTCTTTTGCTATTTTAATTAGAAAAACAAAAAATTTATTAGAAAAACGTATTTTTTTGTTTCTTTCCATTGCTTCCAGTTTAGGAATACTTATTTATTTTAAATATACAAATTTCTTTTTAAAAAGTTTTTATGAAATTATAGAAGATAATTTTCAATTATTAGATATATTTTTACCAATAGGAATTTCTTTTTATACTTTTCAATCTATTAGTTATGTTTTAGATGTTTATTGGGAAAAAATAAAACCTACGAAAAATTTTCTACATTATACATTTTACTTATCATTTTTTCCACAGCTTGTTGCTGGACCCATTGTTAAAGCAAAAGATTTTTTGCCTCAATTAAAAAAAGAAATCATTTTAACAAATAAAATGGTGTACAATGGTTTATTTTTAATTCTTGTTGGTTTATTTAAAAAAGGAGTTATTGCAGATTATATTTCTCAGTATAATGATTTGATATTTTTAAATCCTTCTGGATATTCTGGCTTTGAAAATTTGATGGCAATTTATGGCTATACTTTACAAATATATTGTGATTTTTCTGGATATTCTGATATGGCGATTGGATTGGCATTAATTATGGGTTTTAATTTGGGGGAAAATTTTAATTTTCCATATAAAGCACAAAATATTACAGATTTCTGGAGAAGATGGCATATTTCTTTATCATCTTGGTTGAAAAATTATATTTATATTCCTATGGGTGGAAATAGAAAAGGGAAAATAAAACAATACCGTAATTTGTTTCTTACTATGTTTATCGGTGGACTGTGGCACGGAGCAAACTGGAAATTTGTTTTTTGGGGAGGTTTACATGGAATTGGACTTGCTGTTCATAAATTTTTCTATAATTTTTTGAATAAAATTGGAAATAATTTTTTTATAAAATTTATTTCTTGGTTTTTAACATTTCATTTTGTAATTTTTTTATGGATATTTTTTAGGGCAGATAGTTTCGATACAGCAGAGAAAATTATTTATCAAATTATTTTTGATATGAATTTTAATTTTGCTTTTGTATTTTTTGAAAATCGCATTTTTTGGATAATTTTAGTTATTACAGGTTTTTTAATCTCTTTTTTACCAGAAAAATTTAATAAAAAAATGCAAATTTATTTTGTAAAATCACCGTATTTAATAAAAGCATTTATTTTTTTAATAATAGTTCAATTGGTAATACAATTTCAATCTAAAGATGTCCAACCATTTATTTATTTTCAATTTTGAAAAAAAAATATATTAGATGATTTTTTATTTTAAAAAAAATTTTTTTTTATTTTTTTTTTTATCTTTGAATTTTAAAAAAAATAATTTTTTTATTAAAATTGTATAAAAATTGTTATCAATTAAAAAAAAAGAATTTTTTTATTATAATTGTATAAAAATTGTTTTCAATTTTCTGTTATGGATGAAATAATAAATAAGAATAAAAATGTTTTTGATAAAGATTTTAATTTTCTTGGTTTAGAACTTAAAACACCAAAAGAATATGCAATGGCAAGTCTTTCATTTTCTTTAGTTTTTCCTTTTATTTCTTGGATTTTAGATATTTCTATCAACAATATAGAATTATCTTTTGCTTCTATATTGGAAATGCACTTAAATAACCCTCTACATTTTTTTATTTATTTTTTGATGCTTTTATTTTCTTTTTTTATTTTTATTTTTATTAAGCATAAGCAAGAGAAAGAATTATTATTAGAAAAAAAAATTTTAGAAAAAAATCAAAATATACAAAAAAATTCTCATCTAGCAAAAATGATAGGAGAAAAAGATTTTTCCATTAGTTCAAATGAAGTTTCTGAAGACGATGAGCTTGGAAATGCTCTTTTATTAATGCGAGAAAATTTAAAAGAAGCAAGTAAAAAAGATGAAGCAAGGAGTTGGATAGCAAGTGGAAAAGAAAACATAGCGAATATTTTGCGTTTGCATAATAATATTTCTAAACTTGCTTATGAAACTCTTGTTAATTTGATAAAATATATAGATGCAACACAAGGCTCTTTTTATCTTTTTGATGATGAAAAAAATAAAATTGTAAATATTGCAACCTTTGCGTATAATAGAAAAAGATTTATTAATCAAGAATATTCCATTGGAGAAGGTTTAATCGGTCAAACCGCTTATGAAATGGATACTATTTATAGAAGAGAAATTCCAGCGAATTATGTTACAATAACTTCTGGAATATTAGGAGATAAAAAACCTTCTACTCTATTAATAGTTCCTTTAATTAGTGATGAAAAATTACAAGGTATTTTGGAATTTGCATCTTTAAATGATGATATTCCAAAATTGACAATTAAATTTATAGAAGAATTAAGTGAAATTATTGCTCAGACGGTTTTCAATTTGAAAGTAAATATTAGAACGGAAAAACTTTTGAAAGATGCACAAGAAATGACCGAAGAACTTCAAGAAAACGAAGAAGAACTGAGGCAAAATGCAGAAGAAATGCGTTCTACACAAGAAGAATTAGAAAAAAGTAATCAAGATTTAGAAGGACAAATAGCAGAGGTAGAACGTTCACAAAAACGTTTACATTCATTATTAGAAAATGCTTCAGAGGTAATTTCAATTTATGAACCAGATGGAATAGTAAAATATGTTAGTCCGTCAGTAAGTTCTATACTTGGTTATAATCCAAAAGATTCTATTGGTAAAAATGGTTTTCAAAAAGTTGGAAATGTAAAAAGTATAATTAATTATATAGGTAAAAAAGAATTTGGACTTTTAGTTAAAACAAAAGAAAAAACAAAAACTTATGAATTTCAATATAAAAAGAATAAAGAGAAAGAGTTAATTTGGCTAGAAACCAGTGCAAGGAATTTAATAGATAATCCAGCCATAGGAGGAATTTTATTTAATACTCGTGATATTACGGTAAGAAAAGTTGCTGAAAAAGCTCAACGTATGAGTGGACAAATGCAGGCTTTATCTGAAAATAGTCATGATATGATAATTCGTCTGGGATTAGAAGGAGTATTTTTCTATGCAAATCCTATGGTGAAAACTTTTACTGGTGTAGATATTAAAAATATAATTAAGAAAAATTTAGACGAAGTAGAAATAAATAAAAAATATATTAAATTTTTTAAAGAATCTTTAGAAAAAATACAAGTAACGAAAGAGGGTATTACAGAAGAAATTAGCTTACCAACTCAGAATGGAGAAATTATTACTCAGGTAAATGCAATTCCGGAAGTTGGAGAAAATGGAGAAATTGAAACTATACTTTTTGTTGCTCATGATATTACTGAAAGAAAGAATTTTGAATTGGAAATTGAGAAAAAAAATAGAAATATTACAGAAAGTATTAATTATGCTTATCGTATTCAAACAGCTATTCTTCCAGATAATAAATTAATAACTGAATTTTTTCCAAATTCGTTTATTTTATACAAACCACGAGATATCGTTAGTGGAGATTTTCCTTGGTTTTTTCAACAGGAAAATCAAAAAGATCTTTCTTATATTGCTGCTGTCGATTGTACTGGACATGGTGTTCCCGGAGCATTACTTTCATTTATTGGTTATTTTTTATTAAATAATATTGTTGACCATAATGATGTGGATATGTCTGCCAGTGAGATACTTGATAAACTTCATAGAAATGTAAGAACAACACTAAAACAAGATAAAGATGGAGCAAATGCAAGAGATGGTATGGATATTGCATTTTGTAAAATTGATAAAAAGAAAAAAGAAATACAGTATTCTGGAGCACATAGACCGTTGTATTTTTTAAGAGATGGAAAATTAAAACAATATAAAGGTACTCCAAAGGCGATAGGTGGAATTCCAAGCAGAAGGAGACCAGAAAAAGATTTTATAAATTATAAAATCAATTATGAAAAAGGGGATAAGATTTTTTTCTTCTCAGATGGACTTCCGGATCAAATAGGAGGTGCAAGCGGAAGAAAATATCAAGCAAAAAGAATTAGAGCGGCAATAGTTGAACATCAAAATTTTACGATGTATAAATTTTTAAAATATTTTGCACAAGATTTTAATAGGTGGAAAGGAGAATATAAACAGATTGATGATGTTCTGTTAATGGGAATAGAGTTTTAAAAAAAAATATTTTTTTTAAAATATCATATATTTGTTTTATAATAAAAATTAAAAATATGAATAATAAAGTAGAAAAACAAGGTTTTTTAGAGTTTGTGTATGACTTCTATTTGAGGATTAGAGACCATGAAATTAATTTGGTTTACGAAGGAGAAATTACACACCAGATAACTAAAGCTTTTACCTCGCTTACAGAGTCTAATATGCTCAAAGAGGAGGAAAAAAATTCTGTACAAAGAAAAGTTTTTCATGTAATGGTGGAATGCTTACAGAATATTAGTAAACATGCTGATTCGACAGTTGATTTTATGTCAGCATCAAAAGATGGAAGAGGGATATTTATGGTTGGAAAAGGTGATAGGCAGTATGTTATTACAACTGGAAACACCATTGCAACTGATAAAATAGAAGGGCTAACGAAGATGCTTAATCATATTAACAGTCTGGATAAAAAAGGATTGAAGAAATTATATAAGCAGCAGATGAGAGAAGGTAGATTATCTGAAAAAGGAGGAGCTGGACTTGGGTTTATTGATATAGCAAAAAAAACTGGTAACAAGTTAGAATTTTATTTTCTTCCTATTAATGAAGAAGATTCATTTTTTGTGTTAACCTCAACTATATCTATTAAGTGATATTTTTTAAATTTGAAAATTTATATTTATTATTAAAATAAAAATTTAATAAAAAAATTATGGAAGTTATTAAAATAAAAGGAACAGACGATACTCCTAACGTTATATTAGACAGACAAAATCAAATACTTGAAATTGCAGGACGCTCACTTCCAGAAGATGTTACTGCTTTTTACGACCCTATATTAGACTGGTTAGATGAGTATTCACAAGACCCAAATACAAAAACAATTTTTAATTTTAAACTGGAATATTTTAATACTGCTTCTTCTAAATTACTATTAGATGTTTTAATGAAATTAGAAGATATGTGCGATGACGGTGAAGATGTTTTAGTAAAATGGCATTATCCAGATGACGATGAAGATATGGAAGAAGCAGGTGAAGAATATGCAGATATAGTTGATGTACCATTTGAACAAATTAGTTATGCGGTAGATTAATTTTTATAAATATTTTTAAAATCCACCCATAAAAATTTGGGTGGAATATTTTTTTTTAAATTTTTAAAATGTAAAAAAAATTTCTTTTGAATTTATATTTTTATATATTATATAAATTTTTTTTATAAAAACACAAAGTCATTTTTTATTATAAAAAATTTTTTTCAAAAAAACGTCCAAAAATTTATAATTTTAATTTTAATTAAAAAAAAATTTTTTTTCAAAAACCGCCAATTTTTTATGATTTTTTAAATTAAAAAAAAAATTTTTCAAAAACCGCCAATTTTTTATGATTTTTAAATTAAAAAAAAAATTTTTCAATAAAATGCCGATTTTTTATGATTTTTAAATTAAAAATTTTTTTTTCAAAAAAACGTCCAAAAATTTATAATTTTAATTTTTAATTTAATTATAAAAATTTTTTTTTTTCAAAAACCGCCAATTTTTTATGATTTTTAAAAATTAAAAAAAACTTTTTCAATAAAATGCCGATTTTTTAAATTAAAAAAAAAATTTTTTTCAAAAACCGCCAATTTTTTATGATTTTAATTTTCAAATTATTATAAAAAAAAATTTTTTCAAAAAACGCCAATTTTTTATGATTTTTAAATTAAAAAAAAATTTTTTTTCAATAAAATACCGATTTTTTAATGATTTTTTAAATTAAAAAAAATTTTTTTTTTCAATAAAATGCCGATTTTTTAATGATTTTTGAAAATTAAAAAAAAATTTTTTTTCAATAAAATGCCGATTTTTTAATGATTTTTGAAAATTAAAAAAAAAATTTTTTTCAATAAAATGCCGATTTTTTAATGATTTTTGAAAATTAAAAAAAAAAT
>JAOZVH010000070.1:252-14416 GCA_029938235.1 Bacteroidales bacterium | reverse complement strand
GATTTTAATAATTTTTCTAATTTCACTTCGCCAGAAAGCGACTGATTTGCTTTTACTATACTTTCCATATCAAATAAAGATGCACTTGTTCCGATCATAGTAGAATTAGAAGCATATTTGTCTTTTGAAGAACTTGTTTCAATATCTTGTTTTTCAAAAATAAAATTTTGATATTTTTTTTCTAATTGTTTTAATTTAGCAAAAGCACCCCATTTTTTATAAACTTTATAAGCATTTTGAAAATATGTTTTCGCTAAAATTGTATTTTTTTCTTCCAAATAAAAATTTCCTGCTTTTTCCCAAAAAATTGCTTCTTCGCTTAGCATTTGATTTTTATTTGCATTTTTAATTGCTTTATCGTAATAATTTTTTACAAAATCTTTTTTTTCAATAATCCTAAATTTTTCTGCTTTCACAAAATCATATTTATGTTGGAAATTTTCCGGACAATATTTAGCCCAAATTTTCATCTGTTTTTGATTTTTATCTATAATTTTTAAAATATTTTTTTTCTCTTTTTTGCCTTTATTTTTATAGATTTCTATTGAACATAATGAAATATAAAAATTTGCTAATGCATAAAAATAATATCCTTTAACTCCACCTTGATATTCTAATAATTTATTAATGGCATTTTCCATCTTATTTTTATCATTAAAAACGTAAATATAAAAAATTTTCATCGTATAAAATATACCTAATGAAACAAAATCTCTTTCTTTTAAGAGTGAAGGAATTGCTTTTTTCTCGTCGAAATATAATTTTGTTATTTCTAAATTTTTATTTGATAAATCATAAGAAATTTGTAATCCGATTAAAGTTCTTTGCAATGTGCTTGTGTAATGTAATTTTTTTATTTGGTTTAAATTTTCTAATGTCTTTTTTTTTATTTGCGATAATCTATTATTAGAAAATATAGATAAATTAAAAAAAGCAGCAATACTTGAACCAGCAAATTCAAAATCACCAACTTCTAATCCTATTTTATAAATTTCAAAAAAGGTGTTTTTTACAATGTGAAATTTTTCTTTCCATATTTCAATAAAACTTGAATTAACAAAATTAGTTCTGCATTTTATATTTCTAAAATTATATTTTTCTTGTATTTCATTTGAAATTTTCCCCATTTCACGAGAAGATTTAATTTTATTTAATGTTCCGAGTATAATTCCGTGTGCGGAAATAAAATAAGGAGAGCTATAACTATGTCCGTAATTCAATGCCATAGAAATACCTTTTAAAATTAATAATGGAACTAAATCTCTCCTGGAAATAAAAGCTGAACTTCCTATGGAATATATTATTCTCATTTGTGCTTCTATTTTTTTATTTTTAATTATTGGTAGTTCTACAAATTTTTTATATCCTAAAGTTTTTATTTTAATGGATACTTTGATAAGATTAAAAATTACATTTAATTTAGATGGTTTTTCCGGAAAACTTACACCAAATTCAGATAGTATTTCTAATCCTGTTTTTATAGTTTTTGCAAACAAAGATTGCGACCTATAAGAATTTATCAAAGAATAATAAGAATTAGTTTTATCTAATGTGTTTCTTGCATTTTTATTTATAATTTTTGTATATTCTTCAGTTTTTTTTAAATATGCAATTAAATATGATATTTCTGTTAATTCGTCGTAAATTTTTAATGTAAAATCATAATTTTTTTTCCAAGAGTTTTTTTCTAAGAAACTCTCGGCAATTTTCAAATAATTATAAGCAGGTAAATATGCAGAAGAATGTTTTGCTTTTAATCCACATTTAAAATTTAATTCAGAAAATTGTTTTTTTTCTTTTTTATTTTTAATTAAATTCTTTCCATAATTTAATTGATTTACAACGTCAAAAATTTTCTTTTGCAAATTTTCTTCATTTAGAAATTTCAATAATAATTTTCCAATTTGAAAATGAAAATTATTTCTTTCTGCATCTGGAATAGTAGAATGAAAAGCCTGTTGAATTTTATCATGTACAAATTTAAAATTTTCTTTATTTATTTGAAAAATAAAATTTTCTAAAATAGCTGCTTCTAAATCTTTTTTAGAATCTTCTATATTTTTTTTATAAATTATAGATAAAATTTTTATGTCAAAACGACTACCTATGCAAGATGCAATTTTTAAAATATACTGAGTATTTTTTGGCAATTTTTGAATTTTTTTTGACATAAGCTCCACAACATTATCAGTGATATTTTGCTTTTCAATTTCTTCAAAATCCCATTTCCAAGTATTTTCATTAAAATCAAATTTCAAAAATTCATCTTCATAAAGACTTTTTATAAATTGAACAGTGAAAAATGGATTTCCTAAGGTTTTTGAATAAATAAGACTTGAAATATTCTTAAAATTTTTAATATTTACTAATGTGTCATTAATTAAATTATTTATATCTTTTTGTTTTAAATTTTCTAATTTTATTTTTGAAATATTTATGTTTTTTAATTTTGTAAATTCTTTTAAGTCATTGATATTAATTTCATTATCACGATAAGAAATTATTGGAAACAAATATTTAATTTCATTGTCATTTATAAGCAGTTTTAAGATTTTTATGGAAGCATTATCTGCCCATTGTAAATCATCTATAAAAATTATTAATGGGTGATTTTTATTTGAAATTGCCTTTATAAAATTAGACCAAACATAATTAAAACGGTTTTGATTTTCTTTTTCATCTAATTTTGGTAATTCTTTTTGTTTTCCAATTATTAGTTCTAATTCTGGAATTAAATTTGTCAAAACTGCTCCAACATTTCCAACAGAATTTTGAATTAAATTTTTCCAGTAATTTAATTTTTCATCATTTTCTTTTAAAATAATATTTGCAAAATCTGTAAATGCTTGAATTATAGCAAAATATGGTATGTTTTTTTGAAACTGTTCAAATTTCCCTTCTATATAAAATCCATTTTTTATGGTCAAAGTTTTATGAATTTCATGAATTATTGCTGATTTTCCAACCCCTGATAAACCATAAATTAATAATAATTCTTTTTTTCCTTTAATAATATTTTCATAAATTTCAAATAGTTTTTTAATTTCTTCTTCGCGACCGTATAATTTTTCTGGAATTAAAAGTTTTCCGGAAAAATCTTTTTCGCCCATTTTAAAGTTGAAATTTTTATCTTTTATTTCTAATTCTTCATTATTAATTAAAAAATTCTCATTTCTAATTTTGTCTATGTCGTGTTTTAAACCGAAAGCTGATTGATAACGGTCTTCGGCGTTTTTAGATAAAAGTTTTAAAATTATTTTTGATAAAATTTTAGGAATTTCATTATTAATTTTTTCCGGAGAAATAGGTTTTTCTGCAATATGAGAATGTAAAACTTCCATATTGTCTTTTTCATCAAAAGGTAATTTTTCAGTAAACATTTCATATAAAACCACTCCAAAAGAATATAAATCCGAACGATAATCAACAGTTCTATTCATACGTCCAGTTTGCTCTGGAGAAATATAAGAAATTGTTCCTTCGAGATTTTCTGGATTTGATATGTATTGATTTTTTAATTTGTATTTTGTAGAAATACCAAAATCAATAATACAAATTTCATAATTTTTATTTAATAAAATATTATTAGAATTTATATCTTTATGAATAATGTTTTTATTATGAATTTCACCAATTATTTGCGAAATTTTAGAAACAATTTTTAAATATTTTGAAAAATTTATTTTCTTTTTTGAGAAAAATTTTTTTAAAGTTATACCGTTAAAATATTCAAGGATTAAAATATTTTTTCCGTTTTTCTTTATGTTTTTTAAAGCTTTTCTTACACCATAAATTTCAAGTTTTTTTGTTATTTCAAATTCATTATCAAAACAATCAATTTTTTTATCATTTATAAATTTAGAATTTAAGGTTTTTATTAAAACTTGCTCATCAAATTCTAAATATTTACCTTTGTAAATTATAGAATTCTGAGACTCATAAATTTTTTGTAAATCGTTCATAAAAAAATTTTTTTAAAAAATCGCATTTATTTTAATATTTTTCAAAAATCATACATTTTTATTATAAAAAATAAAAATCATTAATTTCAAATTCAAATTTCTCATTCACATTATTCATTATTTAATAATGTATAATTTATCAGATGGTCTGACGGTTTTTTCTATAGCTATTGAACAAATTTCTCCTTTTTTTGCTATTTTTGTTTTTTCTAAATTGACTCTTATTTCTTTTACTTTTGTGTTAATAACTCCAGTAGTTGGTCCAGTAATTAAAATTTCATCACCAACTTTTAAATCTCCAGCTTGCAATAAAAATTCGGCAACTTTTATTTTTTTGAAATAATTTCTTCCTTTTCCTATATAAACCTTTTTTGTTTTTGCTTTTGAACCGTAAGTATCACTCCATTCACCGATTTTTTTCCCCATATAATATCCGCCCCAAAATCCTCTATTAAAAACTTTTTTTAAATTTTCTTTTAAAATTTTAAATTTTTCTTCATTAAAATTTCCATTTTTAATTAAATTTATAGCTTCAACATAAGATTTTGTAACAAATTTCACATATTCTGGCGACCTTGCTCTTCCTTCTATTTTTAAAACTGAAACGCCAGTGTCTAAAATTTTATCTAAAAAATCTATGGTGCAAAGATCTTTCGGCGACATAATATATTCATTGTCAATTTCTAATTGATAATTTGTTTCTTTTTCTGTTACGATGTAAGATTTTCTGCAAGTTTGTAAACAATTCCCTCTGTTTGCGGAAAAATTATTTTCGTGAAGACTTAAATAACATTTTCCCGAAACTGCCATGCATAAAGCTCCGTGTATAAAAATTTCTATTTTAACATTTTTTCCAGATATTCCTTTGATTTTTTGTTTTTTAATTTCGTCTGTGATATTTTTTATTTGCTCTAAATTTAATTCTCTTGCCATAACCATTACGTCAGAGAACTTAGAATAAAATTTTACAGATTCTATATTTGTAATATTCACTTGCGTGGAAATGTGAACTGGCATGTTTTGAGAAATAGAATAATTTATTACAGCCATATCTGATGCAATTATTGCATTAATTCCGTTTTTTTTTGCAGAATTTACAATAATTTTCATGTCTTCTAATTCATTATCATAAATAACAACATTCAAAGTCAAGTGGGTTTTTACTTTAAATTTTTTGCAAATTTTTACAATTTTTTCTAAATCTTCCAATTTAAAATTAATTGAAGATTTTGCTCTCATATTTAATTTTTCTATTCCAAAATAAACAGAATTTGCTCCACCTTGAATTGCTCCCATCAAAGATTCATAAGAACCAACAGGAGACATAATTTCTATATTTTTTTGCATAATTTTTTATTATAAATAAATTTTTAATACAGATTTTAAAAATCTGTATTAAAAATTAAAATTTATTCAACTAAGGTCATTTCTTTAATTAAATGCGAAGCTCCGGCAAACTTATCTATTATAAACAATGCATAACGAATATCAAGAGTAATATTCCTACACTGGTCTGGATCATACATAATATCACTCATAGTTCCTTCCCAATTTCTGTCAAAATTTACTCCAATTAATTCTCCATTTCCATTTATAACTGGACTTCCAGAATTTCCACCTGTCGTGTGGTTTGATGCAGTAAAACAGACCCTCATATTTCCATTCTTATCAGCATATTTTCCATAATTTTTATTTTTGTAAAGTTCTTTTAATTTATCTGGAACATCATAATCATAAATTTCAGGATTGTCTTTTTCCATAATTCCTTTTAAAGTTGTAAAATGTTTGTAACGAATTCCATCATAAGGAAAATAATCATCAACCTGACCATAGGCAATTCTTAAAGTAAAATTTGCGTCCGGATAAAAAACTTTATCTTTTTGCATTTTTCGTAAACCGTCTAAGTAAAAACGATTTAATTTTAAAACTTCCAATTCCAATTCACTTAATTTTCCAGCAATTTTTTCCACATAAAAATCTATTAAACTTTCAGTCATTTGATAAGCTGGGTCTTTTTTTAATTTTTTTAGTTTAGAAGCTTTGAATTTATCAAGGAATTTTCTTAATTTATTTTGGTCTACAAAAATAGATTTTTTATAAAAATAATCAGCATATTTATTAATATCGCCTTTAAACTTTTTATCTACCATATTAAAAATCTCCGGACGAAAATTTTTCTTAGTATTATTATAATAAATTTTTAAAATCTCTGTAAAAATTTTTTTATCGGTTTCTTTGTTATAATCTTTAAAAAAAGATTTTATACTAGAATTCAATTTAAAAATTTTTGTTTTAATTTCTATTTCTTGAGTATTTTTATTTACACTTTTAAAACTTTTAAATTTTGTTACAAAACGAATAATGTCTAAACTATAACCAGCTTCATAAAAATAATCTGATGCGAGAGAATATGGAGTCAATTCTTCATAAATTTTTTCATATCTTGGAAGTAATTCTGAATATATTTTTATATTTTGTTTTTTTGCCCACAAAGAAAATTCTTTTTCCAATTTTTTCTTTTTTTCTATGGCATTTAAACGCTCTAAACCTCTTTTTTCACCTATCCATTTTTTCCATGCGTTGCTTGTTCCGGCATGTTTTGACGAATATTGAATTCTAACTTTTCTATCTTTATCCATAGCTTTCAACATAATATCTATTTTTTTCTGACGAATATTAATTTTACTTGGATTTAAAGTATTTATTTTACTTTCTATAGCAAAAGAAGTTAAATATTCTTCTGTAGTTCCGGGATAACCAAAAACCATAGTAAAATCACCTTTTTCCACTCCTTTTAAAGAAATTGGAAAATGTTTTTTAGGTTTATAAGGCACATTCTCTGCAGAATATTCGGCAGGTTTATTATATTTATCAGCATAAATTCTAAAAATCGAAAAATCTCCGGTATGTCGTGGCCACATCCAATTATCTGTATCACCACCAAATTTTCCTATGGCAGAAGGAGGCGCACCAACAAGACGTACATCTTTATAAACTTCCGACACAAATAAATAATATTCATTTCCATAGAAAAAAGATTTTACTTTTGCTTTGTAATTTGTTCCTTCTGTTGCTTCTGCTTCTGCGAAAGCAATATTATAAGCAATTTTTTCCTGACGTTCTTTTTCATTCAAATTATCATCTATATCTTTCAAAATTCTTTCTGTAAAGTCTTCCATACGAACTAAAAAAGTAACTGTCAAATTTGGATTTGCAAGCTCTTCTTCTCTGGACATTGCCCAAAAACCGTCAGTTAAATAATCATTTTTTAAAGAACTGTGTTTTTGTATTTGACCATAACCGCAATGATGATTTGTAATTAATAAACCCTCAGCAGAAATCAATTCGCCTGTACAACCTCCTCCAAAAATCATAACTGCATCTTTCATGCAAGTTTGATTTACACTATAAATGTCTTCGGCAGTCAATTTAAAACCCTTTTTTTTCATGTCTTCTATGTTATATTTTTTCAATAACATAGGTATCCACATTCCTTCGTCAGCTTTATTTTCAAGATTGAAAATGAAAATAAAAGAAAACAAAAAGAGAAATATTTTTTTTATCATTTTATTTTTTTTTATAAAAATACAAATTTAAAAAATTTTATATTTATATAAAATATATTTAGAAAATAAAAAAAATTTTTCTCAAAAAATGAATTTTTTTTTAATTTTTTTATTCTGTAAAAATTGTTTGCAAAACAGTTTGTCCAACTGCTTTCAAAGTATTTTTATCTATAGATTTCATATTATCATTATGTGTATGCCAATAATCTGCAAAACTTTTATTCTTTTCTTCATATTGAACTATATCTATACAAGGAATATTAGCAAAAATATTAATAATTTCGTGGTCATCTGTGCCAATAAATTGCGTTCTTTCGAAAGAAAAATAATCCGAATAAGATATTTTTACAGCATTATTCCAAACCTTATCCATAAAATATGGTGCATATTTCATAGAAATTGCCTCTCTTGTAAAAACTGCATTCTTACCTCCAACCATATCTAAAACTATTCCATATTTTGCATAATAATCTTCTCTGTGTTGATTTTTTGCCCAATACTGCGAACCCAAACACCAAGTTCTTAAATTTGTAGAATTTGCTTCACCATAATCTTCGGCATCAAAAAAAATAATATCTACACCAAAATTTATAGGAGGTGTTTTTTTTAAAAGTCTTGCAATTTCTAATAAAACACCTATTCCACTGGCTCCGTCATTTGCTCCTAATATTGCTTTTTTTCTTAAATCTTGATTTTCCTCAGCATCAGCAAAAGGACGACTGTCCCAATGTGCAGCAAGTAAAAAACGATTTGTTTCTTCTACATTAAATTCTCCAATGATATTTTTTATTTGCAGATTTTTACCATCATAAGATTTTACAGTGGTTTCTTGAATGATAATATTATCAGAATATTTTTTTAAACTTTCGGCAAGATAATTTCCACATTTTTTGTGAGCAGAAGTATTTGGAACACGAGGTCCAAAATCAACTTGTTTTTTAACAAAATTATATGATGAGTCAGAATTAAAAATTGGTATCTCTTGGTATTTTTTTTTTGCAGTATTTCTTTTTTTTCTTTTACTTTCTTGACAAGAAAATAAAAATAAAACAAATGCGAGAATAAAAAAATTTTTCATAAAAAAATTGTTATTTGATAAATAATTATAAATAAAAAAAATATTTTTCAAAATTCGTAAAAATTTTAATATTTTTATTAAAAAAAACTTAGAAATCTAAACTCAACGATAAATAAAAAATATGTGGTAAAATCATAGCATTTTCTACTCCCCACGCCCAGTCTGTTCTGACAAAATAGCCAAGCAATTTACTTCTAAAACCAAAACCAAAACCTCCAACTATTGGATTTCTATCATTATCAACAATAACAGTTATTGGATCAACAATTAATGTTTGATTATCATAAGCATTTTCGCTTGTCCAAGGCGATAAACCTGTCCAAGCACCTCCTAAATCACCGAAAGCAATTATTTGTAAATTATATAAAAAACTTGAATTTATAGGTCGTTTAGCAAAATATCTAATAATAGGAATACGAAACTCTGTATTTATTACAGCAAAATTACTTCCATTTCTAATATTTTGAGAAAAACCACGCATATTCGTTCCAAGTGTTTGATAAGCATAATTTTTACTGTAATCAATTTCTACACTATTATTGAACGTCGGAACAGCAGCAGATAAATTTATCCAATTATCAACACTTCCAAGATAAAAAATTAATGGACTACTACCAAAAGAACCACTAAAAGCAAAACGAGACGCAAAAATTATATCTCTATGAATTTTTTGATAATGTCTAAAATCGCCACCAACAACAAATAAATTGCCCTTTTTTTCAAAAAAATTTTTATTGATTTTATTTGGAAGTTCTTTGTAAGCCTCAGCAAAAATTTTAAAACGTAAACCATTATAAATGTTTAAACTTTTATGAATAATATTGTCAAATATGTATTCTAATTTTATACCACTCCAATTTTTATATTTATCGTCTTCATTTAAATTTAAAATGTCTGTTGATAATCTAACCATTTTATCATTTCTTAAACTTAGTGTTCCACGTAAAGATTTTACCTGGTCGAAAGGATATTTTAAAATATAAAATAATTCGTGAGTAAAAACTTTTTCAACTGTATTTTCATTTGAACTTAGAAAAGTTTGCCTGTGAAAAATATAATTTTTATCTATACGTTTTTTTAAATCTTCCAAACTTATCAAATATTCATTACTATCAAAATTCCCAGAAAAACGTACTCCTCCAGTTAATCTATAATCTTCAAATAAATCATTCACACCAATTTTTAATAAAACATTTCCACCTGGATTAAAATAAACTGCTCCGCCAGTGAAAGTCTGATAAGAAAAATTTAAAAAACTAAAATCAATTTGATTAACAATTTTATTCGTGTAAAAAGAAGTTTCGTAAATTTGATGTTTTGGAAGTTTATACTTTCTAATATTACCCAGACGAGTCAAACTATCAAAAATAAAAGATATGTTTTTTCCGTTTTTTTCCATTTCAAAAGTATAATCGCGAATATCTAAAATCAAAGAATCTAAATTAATTTTATTATCAGAATTACTTTCAAAATTTTTTTTTTGATTTTTAGCATTTTTTTTTATATTTTCTATATTTCTTATTTTTTCAAATTTTTCATTTTTCAATATTCTTTGTTCTGTATTTTTTACGTTTTTATTAAAATGATTTTCCTCTTTTAGAAGAGGACGAGTAAAAATTTTATCAGAACCATTAATTTTTACAATTTCAGCATAAAGTTCATTTGAAATATCATGCTCTTTAATATTTCTTGGATAATTTGACATAGGAAAATTAGAACTTACATAACGATAATGAATCATAGTGTCAATTGCCAAAATAGTGCTGTCAAAATTTGCAATTCGTCTATTTACAATTCCATTTTTATCACTTAAATACAAAAATTTTCTTTCGGAAATTTCAAAAGCTTCTTTTTCATTAATATTTGGAGTATTTGTAATGCGAATTAATGAAAATGGTTTTGAATAATCATAAACAAAAATATCTAATTCTTTTTGCAATTTCGGTTGTTTTATTCCTTTCAAACGTTCACCGCGTTTTTTGACTTTATTATACAAAGTATCGCTGTCTCTGTTAGAAGAAAAAACAATTTGTCTTCCATCGCCAGCAAATCTTGGGTATAAATCATCAGCGATGTCATTTGTAATTCTGGTATTTGTGTGGTCTTTTAAATTGTGAACAAAAATATCTGTTTGACCTTTTACAACAGCAGAAAAAACAAATTTCTGTCCGTTCTTAGAATAAGAAAAATCTACAATTTTATCAAAATAAATTAATTTATTTGTTTCATATTCATCTGTAGAAACAAAATAATACATAAACCAAATTTCGCCGTGTTCTTCCAGAATAATCGCCAAAACATCTCCGGAAGGATGCCAAGATAAAAGTGGATAAGAATAATCAGTAATTTGATTTAACCTATGTTCTTTTTTCAAAATTCTTTTATGATCTTGTGTTTTTGTGTTGTATAAATAAATTTTATACTGTCCCATTTCGTTAGTTGTGTATGCTATTAAATTTCCCGATGGTGAAATTTTTACATTCTGATAAACATATTTTTTTTTAGATTTCTTTAAAATACTTTTTTTTTTATCTATTTTATTTCTATTTTTTTCATCTTCTATAAATTTTTTATTATAAAATTCTATCCAATCATAACTAAAATCATAAAAACTCATTCCCAAAGCAAATAAAAAACCTGAATCAGCACTTTTACTAACTCTAGTTAAATGAACAATATTTGGTATTGCTTCTTTTCCGTGAACTTTTTCTATGTAATGCCAAATTGAAAAACCTACTATTTCGGCATCTTTTCCTTCCATATGATTAAAATCTTCGAATTTTCCTGCAAGGACAGCATCTTTTATTTCATTTTCAATTTCAAAATTCCAATCTTTTGAATAATAAGCAATTAATCCAAGCATATACCATTCAGGTAAACTAATTAAAGTTGAATTGGCAACTTTATCACGTATGCGATTTCCAAAAAGCATTTCTGTTAAAACAATTTCTGTAATGGCAGAGCTAATTTGGTCTTCAAATTTTTTATGGTCTCCTTCGTAAAAAATAAAAACTTTATTTCTATTAATTTTTGTAACTCCACCAATATTATACTGGTCATCTCCGGAAATTAAACCAATATTACTTTGTCTAAAATCTGTTAAATTATTATAAATTATAAAAATAATTCGTTTTTCCAGACGATACTCGAATTTATTTTCAATTTCTTCTATTTTTTTATAAGCAAATTTACTTGTGTATTCGGCAAGTTCTTTTCCATTTACATAGTAATAAGTGTCAAATCTATCAAAACGAAAAAAACTCCAATAAAAATCACCATATTGAACCCTATTTTTTCCGAAACCCATTTGTAAACCATTATAAAACTGAGAATAGGAAAAAAAATTATTTGAAATTACAAATAATAAAAGTATTAAAAATTTTAAATTTTTCAATTTTTTTATTTTAAAATTATTTTTACAATTTATAAAAATTGCAAAAAAAATAAAATTTAAAAATAAAATTTAAAATTTATCGTTTTTTTTAATAAAAAATTTATGATTGAAGAAAAAGAAAATCCTTTAAAAAAAGAAAATAAAGGTCTTAATCAATGGATGAAAACTTCTAATACTTTTCGTATTATTTCCATTGGAATTTTAATTTTGATTTTATTAATTCCGACTTCTATGGTAAAAAATTTAATTTTAGAAAGGAAAAGAAGTCATTCTAAGATTATTAAAGAAATAAGTTCAAAATGGGGAAATGAACAAACAATAACAAGTTTAGTTCTTAGTATTCCTTATAAAAAATATTTCAAAAATAGGAATAATGAATTGGTTGAAAATATCGCTTATGCACATTTTTTACCAAAAGAATTAAAAATTAATGGAGAAATTCTTACTGAGATACGTTATCGTAGTATTTATGAGGTTCTTTTATATAATTCTAAGTTAAAAATAGAAGGTAAGTTTTTGAATCCAAGTTTCAAAGATTGGTCAGAAATTACTGAGGGAAATATTTTATTAAAAGACGCATTTATTTCTCTGGGAATTTCTGATATGCGAGGAATTAAAGACAATCTTTTTTTAAATTGGAATGGAAAACAATATGATTTTAATTCTGGTCTTGAAAATGAAGATATTATTTCATCCGGAGTGATGGTAAAAATTCCTTTAGAAATGCCAGAAAATTCAAAATTTCATAAATTCTCTTTGGATTTAAATATTAATGGAAGCGAGAAATTATTTTTTGTTCCGGTTGGAAAAGGCACAGAAGTAAATATAAATTCTAAATGGAAAACGCCAAGTTTTGACGGTCAATTTTTACCTGATACCAGAGATATTTCTGAGAATGGTTTTTCTGCCACTTGGAAAATTTCACATTTAAATAGGAATTATCCTCAGAAATGGTTAGAGACTAAGCATAAAATAGATCATTCTTCTTTTGGTTTAAAACTTCTTATTCCAGCGAACCAATATCAAAAATCTATGCGCTCAATAAAATATGCTGTTTTATTTATTGCTTTGACTTTTTTATCTTTCTTTTTTATAGAAGTAACAAATAAAAAAAAAATACATCCTATACAATATATACTTGTTGGACTTGCACTTGTGATTTTCTTTGTTCTATTGGTTTCTATTTCAGAGCATTTGAATTTTGACATTGCTTTTATTTTGTCATGCATAGCGGTTACAACTTTGATAACTTTATATACAAAAGCAATTTTTAAAGATAAAAAACTTGCCGGAATAATAGCAAGTATTTTAATAATTATTTATGGTTTTATTTATACTATTTTACAATTAGAAGATTTTGCTTTATTAATTGGTTCATTAGGTTTATTTATAGTTTTAACTTTTGCAATGTATTTTTCTAGGAAAATTGATTGGTACGGAAAAAATAAAAATTAATATAAATTTATTTTCAAAAAAAACGGCATTTTTTTATGATTTTTTATAATTTGAAAAAAAATGTCAATTTTTTAATGATTTTTTATAATTAAAAAAAAATATTCCCCAAAAAACGCCAAAATTTTAATATTTTATTTAAAAAAATTATTTTCAAAAAAACGACCAAATTTTTAATATTTAGACAAACATTGGAGGTTAAAAAAAAAAAACTCCAATGTTATAAAAAATTTTGGTTCTTGGAACCTTTTTGTGAAATATAAATTTTTTTTCATTAAAAAATAAAAATAAAATGATTCATCGTCCACGATGATTTCGTTGCATCCTACTATAATGCATTGATTTTTAATGTTTTAATGACGGTTTGAAATAAAAATTTTTAGAAAATATTTTGAAAAAAACACAAATTTTTTACAATTTTATTATGAAAAAAATTCCTTTCCACAAAAAGGTTCGATAGCCAAACTTTTTTTTCAAAAAACACCCCAAATTTTAATAATTTAAATTTAATAATGTGCGGTAAAAACACCGCACAGGCGCATGAATTAAAAAATATTGAAATTTTGGACATTTTTTGAAAAAAAATTTTTTATAATTCAAGATTAAAAAATATTAAAATTTTGGACGTTTTTTGAAAAAAATTTTTTTTAATTTTGAAATTAAAAAATATTGAAATTTTGGACATTTTTTGAAAAAAAATTTTTTATAATTC
>JAOZVH010000070.1:0-152 GCA_029938235.1 Bacteroidales bacterium | reverse complement strand
AAAAATAAAAAATAAAAAAATTTTGGACATTTTTTGAAAAAAAATTTTTTTATTTTGAAATCAAAAAATATTAAAATTTTCACGATTTTTGAAAAATTTTTTTTTAAATTTTTTTAATTTCTTCTATTGAAAGTTTTGTTGATTTTGAAATT
>JAOZVH010000268.1 GCA_029938235.1 Bacteroidales bacterium | reverse complement strand
TTTTTTTTAATTTCAAAATAAAAAACATTAAAATTTTGGGCATTTTTTGAAAATTTTTTTTTAATTTCAAAATAAAAAACATTAAAATTTTGGGCATTTTTTGAAAAATTTTTTTTTAATTTCAAAATAAAAAAACATTAAAATTTTGGACGTTTTTTGAAAAAATTTTTTTTAATTTCAAAATAAAAAACATTAAAATTTTGGGCGTTTTTTGAAATTTTTTTTTTAATTTCAAAATAAAAAACATTAAAATTTTGGACGTTTTTTTGAAAAAACTTCTTTTAATAAAATTTTTTTTTATTTTTAATAAAATTTTTCATAATTTTAAATTATGAAAATTTTAATTTTAATTTTTAATGTTTTATTTTTTACATTTCTTGCGAGATCACAATCTTTGACGGTTCAAGAAATAGTGGGAAAAATGGAGAGAAATGAAAAAATTTCTTCCATAGAAAGTACAGCAAAACAAACAATCACCACCTCTAAAGGGAAAAAAAGAATTTTAGAGATGAAGTCATTTTCTAAGAATGAGAACGAAAAACAGTTAACTATTTACACTTCTCCAAAGCGTGTGAAAGGTGATAAAATTTTGATGTTAAATGATGGTGATGATATTTGGTTTTACACGCCAAAGACAGATAGAGTGCGACATTTAGCTTCTCATGCCAAAAAAAGGAAAGTTCAAGGAAGTGATTTTTCTTATCAAGATATACAAAACTGGGATTACGAAAAAGATTTTTCTTTGAAAATTTTGGGGTATGAAAACATAGAAGATGTAAATTGTTTTAAAATAGAAATGATACCAACAAAAACTGGTCCTGATTATTCTAAAATGATCATTTGGGTTGATAAAGAAAAATTTTTTATGCTGAGAGCAGATTATTATGAAGATGATGAAATTCTAAAAAGATTAACAATTTTAAATTTAGAGAAATTAGATAAGCATTGGATAGCCAAAAAAATGCTAATGAAAAATTTACAAGATGGAGGCGAAACGCTTATTGAAACAATTTCAATAAAAATAAATGTAGATTTAAAAGATAGAATGTTTACTACAAATTTTTTAAAAAAAAATTAAAAAATGAGAAAAGTTTTTTTTTATAAAATTGCCGATTTAATAGAAAAAAGGACTAAATTAATTTTTTTCTTAGGATTAATTATAACTTTGGTGGCTGTATTTTTCGCAGGAAAAATATATATAAAAACAAGTTTTAAAGATTTGATGCCACAAAGTCATTCAACGGTAAAAGAATTTAATAAAATTATAGATAATTATAAATCTGCTTCAAATATTATCATCGGAGCAAAGGGAAATAATGAAGAAGATTTGAAAAAATTTGTGGAAGAAATTACACCGCAAATAAAAAATATTAAAAAATTCATAAAAAGAGTTGAGCATAAAATTAGTTCTGATTTTTTGGAAAATAATGCTTTCAAATTAATGAAAGAAAAGGATCTGAAGAATGCAAAAGATATGTATAAAGATCTTGGAATTTTGCCTTTATTGAGAGAAATTAATAATAATTTTGAACGAACTTATGTTGCCGACGGAGAAGAAAGTATTTCTAATCAAGAAAAAGAAAATTTAGCTGTTGCATCTCTTGACGGAATAAAAAATTGGTTGCAAACTATGGAATTTTATTTGAAAAATAATAATAATGAAAATAAAATTCACGCAAAGAAAGCTGTCAGTAAATTACTAATAGGTGAAAATTATATGATGTCCCAAGATAAAAAAATGATTTTATTATTTGCTCATCCAAATTTTTCCGTAGAAAATATTGACAAATCAACAATTTTAATGAAAAAATTAGATAGTTTAATTTTAAAAACATCTAAAAATTATCCAAGTATAGAATTATCCGGAGCTTCCGGAACTATTCCTCTTGCAGTTGAAGAAATGGAAGCTGCTTATGCAGATATGAATATCACATCTTTAATTTCATTTGTTTTAATTATTATTTTATTTATTTTTTCTTTCAGAATGTTGTCTGCACCGCTTTTGGCTGGATTTAGTTTAATTATTGGAATTGTATGGACTGCCGGACTTATAGGAGCAACAATTGGAAGTTTAAATATGATGACTTCTATGTTTGCAGTAATTTTAATTGGTCTTGGAATAGATTTTAATATTCATGTTATTGCCGCCTATAACGAAAATAAAGCAAAAAATAAAAATGAAAATGAATCTTTAAAACTTGCTTTTGAGAAATCTGGAAATGGAATTTTAATGGGTGGAATTACAACAGCTTTAGCATTTTTTACTATGTTAGTTTCCGAAAATGCAGGCATGAAAGAATTTGGATTTGTTGCTGGAAGTGGAGTTTTGCTGAGTGTTTTAAGTTCTATTTTTATTTTGCCGTCTCTTTTGGTTTTACGTGATAAAATTAAAAAGAAAAAAATTAAAGTTAAAAATAAATCCGAATTTAATCTTTTGGGAAACATTGCTGAACATATTTATAATAAACCATTCTTATATGTTTTTGCAACTGTTTTAGTTACAGTTTTTTTAACTTATTCAACTTCTAAAATTACATTTGATTATGATTATTTGAGTTTACAACCAGAAGGTTTGAAATCAATAGCAATGCAAGATACTATTTTAGAAAAATTTAATATGACTCCAGATATGGTTTTAATTACAACTTCTGACATAGAAAGAGCAAGAGAAATTACTAAAGAAGCAAAAAAATTAAAAAAAGTTGCTTTAGTAACTTCCATTTCTGATTTTATTCCGTCAGAAGACGAATTTAAAAAGCGAACGCCTTACATAAAAGAAATTGCTTCTTATTTAGAAAATACAGAAACTCAAAAACTTACAGAAGAAAATTTTGATGAGTTTATAGATGAAATTTATAGAATAGAAGATAATGTTATTGAATTGGCACAATTATCTTTCACTGGCGGACAAGAAAAAGTAGATAAAAAAACTAAGGAATTAGTTGGAGATTTAGAAATTTCTGCCGATGAAAGAAAAAGTTTAATGAAAAATCTCGCAACAAAATTGCAAGAAAATAAAGAATTAAGTATAAAATATTTGAATAACTTCCAAAATGATTATGAACCGTTTTTTAGAAACTTGGCAAAAAAAATGACCTCACAAGAAAAAATTAATTGGAAAAATTTACCAAAAGATATTTCCGAGCGTTTCATAAGCGAAGATAAAAAACATTTTTTAGTTACTATTTATCCAAAAGAACAGGTTTGGAATTTTGAATTTTTAGAAAGCTTTTCTAAACAAATGAAAAAAATAGATGAAAAAATAACAGGTATGCCTTTAGTTTTTATTATCCTGATGGATTTAATTGCTAAGGACGGAAAACTTGCAGCCATTTTAACTTTAATTATTGTTTTTTTATTATTAATGATTGATTTTAAAGATTTTAAATTATCTATTTTAACACTTTTACCTCTTGTTTTGGGAACAATTTGGATGCTTGGTTTAATGCAAATTTTTGGTATGCAATTAAATTTAATGAATGTTATGGGGGTTCCATTAATTTTAGGAATAGGAATAGATGATGGAGTTCATATTTTACACAGATACAGAGTAGAAGGAAAATATAGAATAAAAAAAATTTTTTCAAGCACAGGAAAAGCCGTTTTTATAACTTCTTTAACGACTATTATGGCTTTTGGTTCTTTGGGATTTGCAACTTCCAGAGGTTTAGCAAGTTTAGGAATTACACTTGCAATTGGTATTGCAACTTGTTTTTTTACAACTTTATTCGTTATTCCTTCATTAATTGGATTAATGGAAAAGTCTTATAAAAAATAAATTTTATAAAATTTATTTTTTATTCAAAAAAAAAATTTATAGAATTTGAAAAAAAAAAATTATAAAAATGTAATTTTTTTTATATTTTTATAAAAAATTTAAAATGAAAAAAATGAAAATAAGTGGTTTTACTATGGTAAAAAATGCTGATAAATTATATTATCCTATAAAAGAAAGCATTTTGTCTATTTTACCTTTGGTTGATGAATTTATTGTTGCTCTTGGAAAAGGTGATGAAAACGATAAAACTCATAAAATTATTAAAAGTATTAAATCAGAAAAAATAAAAATTATAAATACCGTTTGGGACGTAAAAAAATTTCCAAATGGTATGGAAAATGCCAGACAAACGGACATTGCAAAATCTTACTGTACAGGAGATTGGTTATTTTATTTGCAAGCAGATGAA
>JAOZVH010000267.1 GCA_029938235.1 Bacteroidales bacterium | reverse complement strand
TAAATTATAAAATTCGTAAAAAATTGGCGTTTTTTGGAAAAAATTTTTTTATAAATTCGTAAAATTTCGGCGTTTTTTGGAAAAAATTTTTTTTCAATAAATTTTTTCAATATACAAACCCAAAAAATTGTCATTTTTTTGAAAAATTTTAGGTTTGTACAGGTTGAAATTTTTTTTATTTCAAAATAAAAAATGTTAAAATTTTGGACGTTTTTTGAAAAATTTTTTTTATTTCAAAATAAAAAATGTTAAAATTTTGGACGTTTTTTTGAAAAAAATTTTTTTTTAATTTTAAAAAATCATAAAATTTTGAACGATTTTTGAAAAAAAAATTTAATTTTTAAATATTTAATTCCTCATTCCACATTAAAAATTTCACATTCCTAATTAAAAAAAATTCTATTTTAATTTTTTTGAAAAATTAAAAATTTTGTTTTAAAAAAAAAAATTTATATTTGCGTAATTTTTTACAAAAAATTTAATATAAAAATATTAAAATAAAAATTTTAAAATGCAAAATAAAGGAGCAATTACGTTATTTGCCATTTTATTGACTTTGGTCAGTTTATATCAATTGTCATTCACTTGGATAACTAAAAACGTAGAAGCAGATGCAGAAGAATATGCTGGCGGCGATTTAAAAAAAGAAAAACTTTATCTTGATTCCATTTCAGGAGAAGTTGTTTACAATTTTTTATTTATCAAAGGCTATACTTTTAGAGAATGCAAAGAAAGAGAATTGAATTTGGGACTGGATTTAAAAGGTGGAATGAATGTTACTTTGGAGGTTTCTGTTATAGATTTAATAAATTCTATGGCAAATAACAGCAAAGACAAAACATATGTGGAAGCAATAAAAAAAGCAAAAGAAAAACAAAAAGATAGTCAAGAGGATTTTGTAACACTTTTTGGACAAGCTTTTAATGAAGTGGATCCAAATGCAAAACTTGCATCTATTTTTGGAACCTTAGATTTAAAAGATAGAATACAATTTTCTTCTACTAATGAAGAAGTTTTAGAAGTTATCCGCAAAGAAGCACAAAATGCAATAGATAACTCTTTTAATATTTTAAGAACAAGAATTGACCGTTTTGGTGTAACTCAGCCAAATATTCAACGTCTTGGTTCTAAAACTTCTGGAAGAGTTCTTGTTGAATTGCCCGGAATAAAAGAACCAGCACGTGTTCGTAAATTATTGCAAGGAACAGCAAAATTAGAATTCTGGGAAACTTACGAAAACTCAGAAGTTTACAAATATCTTGAAACAGCAAATTCTGTTATCAAAGAAAAAGATTTTCCCAAAGAAGAAATGGAAAAAGATACAAGTTTAAAAGATACAACGGTTGTAAAAAAAGAAATTGCTAAGGAAGATGAAATCAAAAAAGATAAAGATTCAACAACTAATGAATTATTAGATGAGGTTGCAAAATCAGATTCTATTTCCAGTGATTCATCAGCAATTGCAAGTAGAGAAGATTTTGCTAAAAAATTCCCTTTATTTTCTGTTTTAGTTCCAAACACTTCTCGCGAAGGAAGATTATATCCCGGAGCGTCTGTTGGTTCTTCACGTTTCAAAGATACTGCTAAAGTAAATGAATATCTAAAAAGACAAGAAGTAAAAAATTTATTTCCAAGAGATTTAAAATTTGCTTGGACAGTAAAACCTATTTTTGACAATGATAAAAAACCAACAGATTATTATCAGCTTGTTGCCATAAAAGCAAATATGGAAGGAAAAGCATCTCTTGATGGTGATGTTATTACAGATGCAAGGTCAGATTTTGGAAATAACCAAGCTACTGCTGAGGTTTCTATGTCTATGAACGGAAGAGGTTCTCAAATTTGGGCACGTATAACAAAAGATAATGTTGGTAAACAAGTTGCCATTGTTCTCGATGATTATGTTTATTCTTTTCCTATGGTAAACGGTGAAATTAAAGGTGGGCGTTCTTCTATAACAGGAAATTTTTCCATTGCAGAAGCGAAAGATTTAGCAAATGTTTTAAAATCAGGTAAATTACCTGCTCCGGCAAGAATTTTAGAGGAAGAAATTGTTGGACCTTCTTTGGGACAAGAATCTATAGATGCAGGTTTAATGTCATTTATTATTGCTTTTATAGTTGTTTTACTTTATATGGTATTTTATTATAATAAAGCAGGTTGGGTTGCTGATTTAGCTTTAATGGCAAATATTTTCTTTATTTTTGGTATTCTTGCTTCTCTTGGTGCTGTTTTGACTTTACCTGGTATTGCTGGTATAGTTTTAACTCTTGGTATGTCTGTTGATGCGAATGTTCTAATTTACGAAAGAATACGTGAAGAACTTGCTTCTGGAAAAGGTTTAAAATTAGCAATTTCTGATGGTTATAGGAACGCTTATTCTGCAATTATAGATGCGAACATTACAACTTTATTAACAGGTTTTGTTCTTTATACATTTGGAACTGGTCCTATAAAAGGTTTTGCAACAACTTTAATTATTGGTATTTTTACTTCTTTGTTTGCTGCTATTTTCTTAACGAGAATTATTTTCCTTACTTTATGGGATGAAAAAGAAGAAAAAATTTCTTTCTCAACAAAATTAACTGAGGGAGCTTTTAAAAATATGAATATTCAATTTCTTGCGAAAAGAAAAACTTTTTACACAATTTCTATTGTAATTGTAGCAATAGGTATAATTTCTCTTGCTTTCAAAGGTTTAAATTATGGTGTTGATTTTACCGGAGGTAGAACTTTTATTGTTAGGTTTGATGAAAAAGTTGCTACTACTGACATAGAAAAATCGCTTGCAAAAGTTTATGATAATCATGCTCCAGAGGTGAAAGTTTATGGACAAAATAATCAAGTAAAAATTACAACAAAATTTTTGATAGAAAGCGAAGATAAGGGCGCTGATAAAATAGTTGAAACAAAACTTTTCGAAGGATTAACACCTTATTTGAATGGAATAACTTTTGATGATTTTATAAAAAACCATAGAATGAGTTCTCAAAAAGTTGGACCAACCATTGCTGATGATATTATTTATGGAGCTGTTTTAGCAATATTTTTTGCAATGGTAATTATTTTCTTATATATTTTATTTAGATTTAGAAACTGGCAATTTGGAGTTGGTGCAGTAGCTGCTTTAACTCACGATGTTTTAATTGTTCTGGCTTTATTTTCTATTTTATATGGATTTTTACCTTTCTCGCTGGAAATTGACCAAGCATTTATAGCGGCATTATTGACTGTTATCGGTTATTCTATTAATGATACTGTTGTTGTATTTGATAGAATTAGAGAATACATTGGTATTTATAAAAAAGAGGAAAAAGGAGTTGTTTATAATAAAGCATTAAACAGCACTTTAAGTCGTACTTTCAGTACTTCTATGAGTACTTTCTTTGTTTTACTTGCTATATTTGCTTTCGGAGGTGCAAGTATAAGAGGTTTTATTTTTGCGATTTTAGTTGGTATAGTTGTGGGTACTTATTCTTCATTATTTATTGCAACACCAGTAGTTTATGACACTATAAATAAATATACGAAAATAAAAGCTACTACAAATGATATTCGTGAAAGACGAAGAATGAAAAAGAAAAAAAAATAAATAAATAAATTAAAAGATAAAAAAAAATGAATTATTTAATAATAATTCATTTTTTTTTATCATGAAATAATTGTCATTTTTCGATTTATAAAAAAAATCATTAAAATATTTACGTTTTTTTGAAAAAAATTTTTTTTTTAATTTTAAAATCATTAAAATATTTACGTTTTTTTGAAAAAAATTTTTTAATATTGTGTTTATGAATTTTCCAATAGATTTCATTTTTAAATATCAATTAATTTGCAAACAAACGATACATTCTTTTAAGATTGATATAACTCTTTTGAGCTTTTTGTGATATAATGAAAAAAATGAATTTAAATTCATTTCTTGATTTTGATTTTTTTCATTTTCTAATGGAAATTATTTTGTTTTTTATTATTTTTGTATCACATACAAATGATATTTTTATTTACTCAAGCAAAACTTGCATTTATATTTTTATACCTTTTAAATGACAATAAAAAATCATATTAAATTGAATTTTGATATTCTGATAAAATCCATAAACCTCGAAAAATTTTGATAATTTATTGGGAAATAAATATTAGTATCTTTGATTAGAATCGTTTGAACCAAATTATATCTATAAATATGATTTAAATGAGGATAATTCTCGATAAA
>JAOZVH010000266.1 GCA_029938235.1 Bacteroidales bacterium | reverse complement strand
ATTTCAAATTAAAAAATATTAAAATTTTGGACGATTTTTGAAAAAAATTTTTTTTAAATTTTCAAATTAAAAAATGTTAAAATTTTGGACGATTTTTGAAAAAAATTTTTTTTTTAAATTTTAAAAATCATTAAAAATTTGATGTTTTTTGAAAAAAAATCAAATATTAATTTCTTGTAAGAAATCATAAATTTTCATTTGAGATTGTATTCTTTTTTCGTTTTTTGGAATTTTAATTTTACAATTATTAAGATTTTCATCTAAAATTCTTGCTTTTGTGTTATCGCTCAATTGGATTTTTAAAATTTGTAAAATTTCGTCTTTTAATTTTTTATTATAAATTGGAACAACAATTTCTACTCTTTTGCTTAAATTTCTTTTCATTAAATCTGCTGAGGAAATATAAGTGTCATTTTTTCCATCATTATGGAAAATAAATATTCTTGAATGTTCTAAATATCTGTCAACTATTCTGATAATTCTAATATTTTTACTAAACTCTTCATTTGGAATTAAACAACAAATTCCTCTAACTAATAGATCTATTTTTACACCTTTTTGACTTGCTTGATATAATTTTTTTATAATTTTTTCATCTTCTAAACCATTCATTTTTAATATTATAAAAGATTTTTTATTATTTTTAACATTTGTAATTTCATTATTAATTTTTTTTAAAATTTTTTCTCTCATTTGAAATTTCCCAACGAAAATATGTTTAAATTTAAAATTTAATTTTGGATTTTCAAAAAATTCAAAAACCTTGTCCAGTTCAAAAATTAATTTTTTATTTTTTGTGAAAAAACCATCATCTACATAAAGTTTTGCTGTTTTTTCATTAAAATTTCCAGTGCTTAGAAAGGCATATTTTTCTTTTCGTCCACGATTTATTATTGCCATTTTAGAATGAACTTTTATAAAAGGTAAACTTGGAATAATTTTAATTCCAGCTTTTTTCATCTTTTCTAAAAAAAATAAATTATTTTTTTCGTCAAAACGTGCTTTTATCTCAACAAAAACAGTAACTTTCTTTCCGTTTTTTGCGGCACTTATCAAAGCACTAACAACAGCAGAATTTTTTGCAACTCTATATTGAGTTGTTTTTATTTCGGTAACTTTCGGATCTATGGCTCCTTCATTAAAAAAACGAATAACATATTCATAAGAATGATAGGGAAAATGAAGTAAATATTCATTTTTTTTTATTGCCTTGAAAATAGACGAAAATTTATCCAATTCATAATGACGAATTTGTTTCAGTTTTTCTAATTCTAATTTTGGTGATAAAGGATTGGGAAAATTAAAAAAATCAGAAAAATTATGATAAGTTCCTCCTTCTATTAAATCAGTGTCAGAAATTCTAAAAGCCAATTTTAATTCTTTTAAAAAAATTTCTGGCATTTTATTATCATACAAAAATCTGCAGGGTAAACCAATTTTCCTTTTTGCGACAGCTTTTTTTATTTTTTCTAATAAATTTCCTTTATATTCTTCTTCAAGAGAGAAATCAGCATCTCTTGAGAGTTTTATGCTATAAAATTCTGAAATATTAAAACCCGGAAATAAAATGTCTAAATTTAATTTTATAATATCATCGAGAAAAATAATGTGAAAATTATCATCTTTTTTTGGTAATTTTATAAAACGAGGGATATTATCACTTGGAATTTTTATGCTTGCATAAAAATTTCTTTTGATTTTTTTTTTATTTTTTTTTGATTTTTTAAAAAGTTTGACAACAATATAAATGGATTTATCCTGTAAAAATTGAAGTATATTATTCTTATCCAGTAAAACCGCTTGAATATACGGTAAAACTTCTAAAGAAAAAAATTGTGTAATAAATTTTTTATGAAAATCATTTATGTCTGATTTATTATTTAACAGAATTATTTTGTTTCTTTCTAATTCTGTTAAAATATCATTTCTAAAAATTTCTCCAAATTCTTTTTGCTGCTCAATGACAATTTTTTTGATTTCTTTAAGAATTTCATTAGGAGAAAATTTTAATTTTTTCTGATTTTTCTGAGATAAAGAAATTAAATTTTTATAATTTGAAATTCTTACTTTATAAAATTCGTCTAAATTAGACGAAAAAATTGCTAAAAATTTAATTCTTTCGTAAATTGGCAAACTTTTATCTTTCGCTTCTTCCAAAACCCTGTAATTGAAAGTAAGCCAACTTAAATCTCTGTTAAAAAACTTCATTCATTATTTTAAATTTTGTGTCTTGGTTCGTCAGAAACAGTAAGCTTATGTCTTCCTTTTGCTCTTCTGCGAGCTAAAATTTTTCTGCCATTAGCTGTAGACATTCTTTCACGAAAACCGTGTTTGTTTTTTCTCTTTCTATTTGAAGGTTGAAATGTTCTTTTCATTACTTATAATTTTTATATAATTTAATTAAAATTTTTTTGCAAAATTACAAAAATTTTTTTTTTTTGCAAAAAAAAACAAATATTTTTTAATATCAAAAAAATATCTATTTAAAAAGAAATTTTAAATTTCTAAAATTTGAAAAGAATATCGTTTTTGATGTTTTTTATAAAATAAAAAATTTTAAATTTGTAAATCAAAAAAATATGTTTTATAAGAATTTTCATTTAAAAATAGTTTTACTTGTTTTTACAATTGTTTCGAGTATTTTTTTGATTTTCTTTTTAATTTTTCATTATAATTTGTTATTTTTTCCAATTTTAATTTTCTTTTCTATAATTTATCAAATTGCAAATTTGATATTTTTTATAGAAAAAACAAATAGAGATTTAAAAAATTTTTTAGAATCTATCAGATATTCTGATTTTTCAATCTCTTTTAAAGAAAAAGGAATGGGAAAATCTTTTGACGAATTGTCAAAAGAATTTAATAATTTAATTAGTGATTTTAGGAAAATTCGTTCAAAAAAAGAAGAACATTATTTTTATTTGAAAAATGTTGTTGAACATATAGAAATAGCAATAATTTCTTTTCGTGATGATGGAAAAGTTGAAATGATTAATAAAGCGTCAAAAAATCTTTTTGAAATTGAAAACTTGAAAAATATTAGAGAATTAGAATTTTTTGATAAAAAACTTTTTGATTTAATTATAGAAATTAAAATCGGTGAAACGAAATTATTGAAAATTTTAAATAAAGAAGATTCATTACAACTTTCTATTTTCGCAACCGAATTCAAAATAAAAGAAAAAAAAATAAAATTAATTTCTTTAAAAAATATTCATTTTGAAATGGAAGAGCAAGAAATGGAATCTTGGAAAAAATTAATTCGTGTTTTGACACACGAAATTATGAATTCTATAGCTCCAATTTCATCTTTGACAGACACTATGAGTGATATGGTGGAAGAAATTGAAGAAGAATTAAAAGATAATTTGACAGAAGATTTTGATTATGAAATGATAGATGATATGAAATTAGCTTTAAAAACTATACAAAAAAGAAGTAAAGGTTTGATTCATTTTGTGGAAACATATAGAAATTTAACGAAAATTCCTGAACCAAATTTTAAAATATTTTTTGTAAAAGACTTATTTAAAAATACTTATAATTTATTAGAAAAAAGTTTGAAAAAAAATAAGATTTTATGTAAAATAAATATTTCTCCAAAAAATTTACAAATTACAGCAGACGAACAATTAATAGAACAAGTTATCATTAACCTATTGAAAAATTCCATAGAAGCATTAGAAAATAAAAAGAAAGCTGAAATTAATTTAAAAGCTTTTGTGAATAAAAACGGAAAAATAAATTTGCAAATTATTGATAATGGAATGGGAATAATGAATGAGGTTTTGGATAAAATTTTCATTCCTTTTTTTACGACGAAAACAAAGGGTTCAGGAATAGGTTTAAGTTTATCTAAACAAATTATGCGACTACACAACGGTAATATTTATGCTAATTCATCTGTAAATAAAGGAACAAATTTTACATTGAATTTTAATTAAAAAAATGTTGAAATTTTGGACGTTTTTTTTAAAAAAATTTTTTTTATTTCAAAATAAAAATCGTAAAATTTTGTACGATTTTTGAAAAAATTTTTTTTAATTTTAAAATATTTAAATTTTGAACGTTTTTTGAAGAAAATTTTTTTAATTTTAAAATATTTAAATTTTGAACGATTTTTGAAGAAAATTTTTTTATTTAAAAATTAAATCAAAATAAAATAAAATAATTAAAAAAAAGTTTATTTTTGAGAAAAAAATTATAAAAAAATATAATGGAAAATTGGAAAATTTT
>JAOZVH010000069.1 GCA_029938235.1 Bacteroidales bacterium | reverse complement strand
TCAATAAATTAAAATCATAAAAAATTGACGTTTTTTCAAAAAAAAAATTTTTTTAATTTTTACAATTTATTTTTTTATATAAACTGTCTCTTTCTACAGCTTTTTGTTTTGTGTTTTTTATTAAATTAATTAGTTCATTTTCTGTCATAACAGCTTTTTCTTTTTGACCAGCCATAGAATAAATTTTTGTACTGTCTTCAATAGTTCCATCGATGTCATCTACACCAAAAGAAAGCGATAATTGTGTTGTTTGTTTTCCCATCATCACCCAATATGCTTTTATATGTGGAAAATTATCAAGGAATATTCGAGAAATAGCATAATTTTTCAAGTCTTCTATAATATTTACTTCTCCAATTTTTGATAAAAAATTATTTTCTTTTTTATATTTTAGAGGAATAAAAACATTAAAACCATTGGTTTCGTCCTGCAAAATTCTTAATTTATTCATATGTTCTATTCTATCTTTATAACTTTCTATGTGTCCATAAAGCATAGTTGCATTTGACGGAATACCAATTTGATGTGCTATTTTATGAATTTCTAACCATCTTTTAGAATCTATTTTTTCTTTGCAAATTTTGTTTCTTATATTTTCATTAAAAATTTCTGCACCTCCACCGGGAATTGAATCCAAACCAAAATTTTTTAATTTTTTTAAACCCTCTTCTATACTTAAATTAGATTTTTTTATCATAAAATCCAATTCAACAGCAGTAAAAGCTTTTATATGAATTTTTGGAAAATTATTTTTTATTTTTTGCAATAATTCACCGTAATAAAATAAATCTCTGGAAGGATGTACGCCGCCAACTATATGAACTTCTGTAATTCCTTTTTTTATTTCCTTAGAAATTTTTTTTAAAATTTCATTATGTGAAAATTCCCAAGAGCCATTTTGATTAATTTTTCTTTGGTAAGAACAAAATTTACAATTATAAATGCAAATATTTGTCGGTTCTATGTGAATATTTTTATTATAAAAAACATCTTTATTATGTTTTTTGTTTTTTATAAAATTTGCTAAAATCCCCAAAAAACCCAATTCTGCTTTTTCATAAAGTAAAATCGCATCTTCTTCAGAAATTCTAATGCCAGAAAAAACTTTTTTTTCTATTTCGTTCATTTTTTAATGTTTTGTTTAAAATATATTTTGTTACAATATTTGTTTTTATTAGACAACCTTTTTTGAAATTTTTTTGTCTTTTAATTACAAAAAATTTTTATAAAAATTTTTTTTATAAAAATTCTTTTTATATTTGCAAATAAAATAATTTTTAATTTAATTAAAAAAAATGCGTAAAAAAAATTTATTAAGTTTGTTTCTGTCTGTGATGATTTTTTTATCATACACATCATTTGCACAAGAGACAAAAAAATCTCAAAATTCAAGCCTTGATGGAAAAATCAAGATTGAGAAAAAAGTTTCTGTAAAAGAAACACTTAAAGGCAAGAAAACTGTTTCTAATGTTTTGACAAAAAATTCTGATAATATAGAAGTAGCAAAAAAAACTTCTAAATTAGAAAGAAAAACTTTTAAAATTTCTAATAGAAATTTAGAAAACAAAAAAGCTAATGAGTCAAGTCTTTACAGAGATTCTAATAATGCGAAAAAACAAAAGACAAAAAAAACTTCTGTATCTAAAAAAAATGTTTTAAATACTGAAGAAGTTTATTTTGAGGGTTTTGAAAGCGGAATGTTTCCTCCATTAGGATGGTCTATTTTAGATGAAGATGACGATGGTATTAATTGGAATGGTAATTTCAATAATGAGCAATCTAACACAGGAGATTATTATGCAGGTTCTGATTCTTGGACAAGTTCTGATGGAGCTTTAAGTCCAGATAATTGGTTAATTACTCCACTTTTAGATTTATCTGAAACAACTGAACTTACTTTTTGGGTTTCTGGATTTGAAGCGACTTATTTTGCAGAGCATTATTCTGTAATGTTATCAACAACTGGAACAAATGTAGCAGATTTTACAGATGTTCTTCATAATGAAACTTTAACAGATGATATTTGGAAAGAAGTAACTGTAGATTTATCTGCTTATTCTGGAGAAGTTTATATTGCATTCAGACATCATGATACTTACGATGTTAATATGTTGAAATTGGACGACATAACTATGCCAGAAATTTCAGCAAATCATCCTACTACTATTATTCTTTCTAATAATAATTATAATTTTGGAACAATTACTACTGGTACAGAAAATTCTTTTTGGTTATATTTTGCTAGTCTTGGTTTAGATAATATTGACATTTCTGTTGATGCTCCTTTCTCAGCAGTTGTTGCAGCAGAAGGTGATTCTGTTGAAATATTTTTTAATCCTACAGAAGTGGGAAATTTTGAAAGTACTTTAACTTTTAATATTGATGGTGAATTTAATGGTGCAAATACTGTTGAATTATCTGGAAATAGTATTGCAGAAGGTTATACTTTTGAAAGTTTTGAAAATGGTTTTCCAATTGGTTGGTCAACTATAAATAACAATGAAGAAATAGAAAATAGTTGGAATATTGATAATAGTGGTGGTTTTTCTCATGAGGGAATGGCAGCTTGTTATTCTCTTTCATCTGATGGTGCAGAAACACCAGAAGCTTTAAATCCAGATAATTGGTTGATTACTCCAAGATTAATGCCTGATGCAACAAATAATGAAATGACTTTTTGGGTTTCTACATTTTTTGCAGATATGCCAAATGCTCATTATGAAGTTCTTGTTTCAACAGGAGGAAACGAAGTGGCAGATTTTACAACAGAATTAATCAATGCTGATTTAACTGATTCCATTTGGGCACAAGTTACTGTAGATTTATCTGATTATAATGATCAAGATATTTATGTTGCAATTCGTCATTATATGCCTGAAAATGATGGAGCAGAAGATTTTGCTTTTATTGTTGATGAAATAGTATTACCATTATCCCCTAATCAAGTTCCAGAAATTGTACTTGGTGAAGAAGAATATAATTTTGGTGTGGTTGAAGAAAATAGTGAAAATTCTTTCTGGTTATATTTTGGAAACTTCGGACTTGGTGATTTAGATGTAAATGGTGTTACTGTTGATGGAGAATCTTTTTCTGCAACTTATACAGGAGCAACGGTATTAGAAACTAATGATATTGATTCTGTAGAGGTATTTTTTAACCCAACAGTTACAGGTGATTTCACAGCAACTTTGACTTTTAATATTGACGGTGAATTTAATGGAACAAATACTTTAGTTTTATCTGGTTCTGTTCTTTCTGATGCTGTTTATTTTGAAGATTTTGAAGGTGATTTCTTTCCTCCACTTGGATGGTCTATCTTAGACGAAGATGGAGACGCAAACGAATGGTTTTCATATGATGTGGATGAAACAGCTCATTCTGGAACTTATTCAGCAGTTTCTGCTTCATGGTTAAATGGAGATATATTGACACCAGATAATTGGCTAATTACACCTAAATTAACTTTAACAGAAGAAAATAATGCAATTAGTTTTTGGGTGGCAGCACAGGATGCAACTTATCCAGATGAAAATTATTCTGTTTTAATATCTACTACAGATACAGAAGTAGAAAGTTTTACAGAAATTTATACTGCTTTATCAACAGGTGAATGGGAAGAAGTTAATGTAGATATTGACCTTTCAACTTATCCTGCTGGAGAGATATATATTGCTTTTAGACATCACAATTGTACAGATCAATTTTATTTAAAATTAGATGATATAATTATGCCGGGATTATCCGAAAATCAACCTTCAAATATAATGGTTGGACCGGAAGATTATAATTTTGGTTCGGTTGATGCAGATAGTGAAAGTTCTTTCTGGTTATTTTTTGGCAGCTTTGGTTTAGCTGATTTAAATATTACAGGAGTTACTGTTGAAGCACCTTTCTCTGCAAATTATGATACAAATACATTAGAAGCAGGAGATATTGATTCTGTAGAGGTATTTTTCAATCCAACTACTTCTGGTGATTTCGCAGCAACTTTGACTATTAATGTTGATGGTGAATTTGAAGGAACAAATACAGTTGTTTTATCTGGTAACGTACTTGTAGAAGGCGTAATATTAGAAAGTTTTGAAGGTGAATTATTCCCACCACTTGGTTGGTCTATGGTAGATAATGATGATGATGGAAATGTTTGGTTCGCTTATTCTGTAGACGGTACTGCACACGAAGGATTAAATTCAGCGGGTTCAGCAGGTGCTTTAGCTATGGATCAAATATTCACTCCGGATGATTGGTTGATCACTCCAAGATTAGCTCCAACAAATGAAATTTCTCAGTTTAGTTTCTGGGTAGATGCACAAGATGAAAATTATGCTGCACATTATTATGAAGTTCTTGTTTCAACTACTGGAAATAGTCCAGAAGATTTTGAAACTACTCCTCTTAGCAGTGAAACTTTAACTGACGATACAGAATGGCATAATATAGTTGTTAATTTAGATGATTATGTAGGACAAAATATTTATATTGCAATTCGTCATTATATTCCAAGTCATCCAGAAGTTGCTGCTTTTATTGTTAAAATAGATGACGTTGCTATGCCTCCTTTATCAGAGGATCAAACTCCTTCTGTTTTAATGGCATCTGAAATTAATTTTGGGACTTTCTCTGTAAATGATGGACCACAAGATTTTGAATTAGAAATTGGAAACTCTGGAATGGGAGATTTAACTATTACTGGTGTTAATGTAGATGCACCTTTCATCGTTCCAACAAGTAATTTTCCATTAACTATAGAACCTGGTAATATTGAAACTATTAGTATTAGCTTTATTCCAGAAACAGGTGGAGATTTTGAAGCTAATTTAGAACTTGTTATAGATGGTGAATATGGAGGAAATAATACTACTACATTATATATTAGTGTATTAGGAAGTAATGTTTTATTTTTCGAAGATTTCGAAACTACAGAAGCTGGAGAAATTCCAACTGGTTGGTTAAGTTCTGACGAAGATGGAGACAGTTATGATTGGGGAACATTTGCAGAATACAGTGGTTCTTATTCAGGAACATCTGTTATGATGTCAGCTTCTTACATAAATGATGTTGGAGCTCTTACACCAGATAACTGGATAATTACTCCACAAATTACATTAGATGAAAATGTTTATTCTTTAAATTATTTTGTAAAAGGTGTAGATCCAAATTACGCTGCTGAAAATTATTCTGTTTTGGTTTCTACAACAGGAACGAATACATCAGATTTTACAGAAATTTTTACTGAGGTTTCAAGTGGTGATTGGCAAGAAAATAATTTAAGTCTTGCTGCTTATTCTGACGAACAAATTTATATTGCTTTTAGACATCACAGTGTTACTGATATGTACTATTTATGTATAGATTTACTTTCTGTAGCTACATTAGCTGATGGTTCTGTTTGTGGAAATGCAATTTCTTTAGATTTACCTCAGGACAATTTAGAAGGAACTACTGAAGGTTTTGGTAATGATTATTCTAATCCAGAATGTGGAACTCCAAGTTTCATGAACGGTTATGATATAGTTTATGAAGTTACTGTAGAAGATGGGAAATATTTAACTGGTTCTTTAAGTTCTGCTGATTATGCATCTATTTTTGTTTATAATGATTGTCCGGAAAATGATGGTGCTTGCATAGGATTTGCAAAAACAAATGCACAAAGTCCGACAATAGATTTTAGCTTTCCAGATGCTACAAATGGAACTTATTATTTAATAATTTCTTCTAATGCAAGTGCAACTAATCCAACAACTGCTGATTTCACTTTAAATTTACAAGGAACTCCTGTTGGAATAAATGATATGAACAAAAACAATTCTATAAAAATGTATCCAAATCCTAACAATGGAGAATTTAATATCATTTTAAATTCAGAAATAGAAAAAGATTATACAATTGAATTGGTAAATGTTCAAGGTCAAGTTGTATTTACAAAGTCTTTAAATGATGTAATTACTCATAAGGAAGAAATTAATATTAGTAATTTTGGTTCGGGAGTTTATTATTTAAGAACTAATGACGGTGAAAATATTCACATAGAAAAAGTTATTGTTAAATAAATAAACAATAACATAATTATTTTTCATAAAAAAATCGTTTTCCTACAGGAAAACGATTTTTTTTATTTTATTTAAAAAATTTTGGTGTTTTTTGAAAAAATTTTTTTTATTTTAAAATAAAAAATATTAAAATATTTGGATTTTTTTTGAAAAAAATTTTTGGTTCTTGGAACCTTTTTGTGAAATATAATTTTTTTATTAAAAATAATTATTATGATTCATCGTCCACGATGATTTCGTTGCATCGTCCTATAAAGCATTGATTTTTAATGTTTTAATGACGATTTGGAATAAAAATTTTTAAAAAATATTTTGAAAAAAACACAAATTTTTCACAATTTTTTTATGAAAAAAACTCTCACCACAAAAAGGTTCTATAGCCAAAATTTTTTTTAATTTCGAAATAAAAAATATTAAAATATTTGGATTTTTTTCAAAAAAATTTTTTTTTAATTTCAAAATAAAAAATATTAAAATATTTGGATTTTTTTGAAAAAATTGGTATCCGCTCAATGTTTATGTTAAAATAGGATTTTTATATGATGTATTTGGATATATTTTATCCAAAATGATATTCATCGAAATTTTATTTTACAAAATATTTATTAATATATTCGAAAACATTAAATCATTTTAATAGATTTTGGAATTACATAAATCGTCAGCTTTATGTAATCATCAAATTGTATGATAGAAATGTCCATTTCATAATGTTTTATGCCATAAGTATATTTTAATGTATAAAATTATTAATTTATCCTTGTATTTGATGTTTTTATGATTTTTTCATTAGTATCATTATTTTTTTAATTTAAAATTTTTTCTTTTTCAAGAAAAGTAAATTTTTATCTTCGTAAAAAATTTCCCAAACCTTAGAACTTTTATATTCAGATATTTTTTTTAAAAATTCATCTTTTTGCAAAGGATAATAATTTTCGTCTGATTTTAAAATTGCAATAAAATTTGAATTTTTTACCGTCGGAAATAAATAAATAAAATCTCTAAAAGCCACATGCGGAACAAGAATCCCTTGGGCAGAAAGTATAGCATTTTTAGGAATTAGTTTTAATTTTTTATGAACATCAGAAACATCAAAATTTCTAAAATAATGTTTTTTACTATAAAAACGAAGATTATCCGGAGAATACCATTTTGAAACTCGATTATCCATAGTGCTAATTGTAGTAATTATTGTGCTAATTACAATAATATATGATAAAATGTATTTGAAATTTTTATTTTTAAACTTTTGTAAATAAGGCATTTTTTGATAATTTGCAACACAATAAAAAAAAGCAAAAGTTAAAATCGGCACAAATTCTATAGAATATTGATAATTCAAACCCCATTTTCCCATGTCGTTATTAAATAATTTTTGTGCGTAAATTGGAATTAACATAATTAAAAAACGTGGTTCTATTATCAAAAAAATTCCTCCAGAAAGTAGAACTATAAAATGCAATTCGCTTTTTATTCCAAAATAACTGGGATTTTTCAAATGATTTTCGAATAACAAAGAAAAAATATATTTTGGTTTAGAAATGATGTTTTTTATCGCTTCTGACATATTTCCTCCTATAGTATTATATTTAAAATGCAAATATTCTCTGCTTTCATTCGCCAGAGATGGCATTACAAATTTTACGATAAAAAGAAAATAAATTAATGAAATTATCGCAAAAATGCTAATAAATTTTATGTTTTTTTTCTTTTTATAAAGTAAAGATAACAATCCTAAATTTACAAAAAACATCCAAAAAGCAACATTTTCTTTTGAAATTAAAATAAAAAATAAAAAAATTCCAGCAAACTTCCAATTTTCCTTAAAAACAAAATAAATAAACCAAGACAATAACATTGCACCTATGACATTATCGTGAAAATCAAAAGATAAAGCAGAATAAATTCCCCAAATGGAAAAAAAATGAATTAATGACATATTGCTTAGTCTTTCATTTTTCGTAATAAAAAAAATTAATTTTTTTATTCCCATTCCACCGAATAAAATAAAAATAATTTGAAAAATTAAAAAAGTCCAGCTGCCAAAAACATAATAAAATGGAGATAAAATTATTGGGAAAATTTGAAAATGGTCGCTCAGAACATTTTCAAATTGTGGTTGCATCAGCATACAATCGTTGAAACGAAAATGTGCATAATCATAAATTGCATTATTTCTAATTCCTAAATCAAAAGCATAAGTGCGAAAATTATAATGATTTACCAAAGAAATGGAAGAAAAAATTATAGCAAAAATGAAAAAAATAATTGATTTTTTCAAAAAAAAAATTTTATTAAAAATGATTTTTTTTTTCATTTTTCAAATTATTTATAATAATATTTAAAACAAAATTATAACTTTCTTCTATACTTAATTTTGAATTATTAACGATAATAGAATTTTTCGCTTTTTTCAAAGGACTTTCTTTTCTATTTTCGTCAATAAAATCTCGTTCAATTACATTTTTTAAAACCTCTTGAAAATTTACATTTTTATCATTAATAATTAATTCGTCATAACGTCTTTTCGCTCTGATTTTTTCATCTGCTGTTATGAAAAATTTAAAATCTGCATTTGGAAAAACAACAGTTCCGATATCTCGTCCATCTAATATAACATCTTGTTTTTTAGACATTTCCCTCTGTAAAAAAACAAGTCTTTCTCGCACAAATTTTAACTTACTTATGTAACTTACATTCTCAGAAATATTTAGATTTCTTATTTCTTTTTCTACATTCTTTTTATTTAAAAAAGTTAAACTCTCTCCTTTTTCTTTATCCCAGAAAAAAGAAATCACTATGTTTTTTAAATTCTTTTTTAAATTTTCTTCATCAATTTCGAAGTTTTTGATAAAATCATTATTTATTGCAAATAAAGTTACACATCTATACATTGCTCCGGTATCTATGTAAATAAAATTTAATTTCTTTGCTATCTTTTTTGCAAGTGTACTTTTACCCGTTGAAGAATGTCCATCAATTGCAACTATTATGTTTTTATTTTTCATAAAGAAAATTTTTTTTAAAAAAACGACTTTTTTTTAATTTTAAAAATTAAAAAAAATTTTTTCAAAAAAACGACATTTTTTTACGAATTTTTATAATTAAAAAAAAATTTTTCAAAAAAACGACATTTTTTTACGAATTTTTAAATTAAAAAATACATTTATGCGTCATCGTCCACGCTTGACACGTGGAATAGCAAATCAACATTTATGCGTCATCGTCCACGCTTGACACGTGGAATAGCAAATCAAGCGTCCACGCCATAGCCGTTTTCTAAGGAATAATTAGTTGTAAATCAGTAAATTATAATTTAAAATTACATTTCTTAATGAAGAATTAAGAAATATTTTAAATTTTTTATTAATTTTTTATTTAATTAAAAAAAAATGCCATTTTTTATAAAAAAAATTCAAAAGTTTAAAGTTTTAAATTTTTTCTTAATTTTTATATTTAAAACCTTAAAACTTTTTAAAAAATTTAATATTTAAAATTTATAGTAATTACCTAAAAATCATACACTTAAAACATTATATACGGCTATGGCGTGGACGCATATGGAATGATTTTTATTTGTAAATAAAAATTTTTTTAATAAAAATGTTCTTTTTTTTGAATTTCTTTTATATCTATTTTTGTTTTATTAATTGCTTTCCAAGTATAAAAAATATACCATATAACAAAAGGAATAAATAAAGAAACATAACTCATAATTGTCAAAGTATAATGACTTGAAGAGCTATTTTCTATAGTTAAAGAACTTTGCAAATCAAAATTTGATGGATAAAAAGAAGTATTATTAAAAGCAGATAAAATAAATAAAGAAAAAACTGTTAAAATAGTACCAGAACCAGCAAACCAAATTCCATTATCAGATTTTTTGAATAATGATTTAAATATTCCAAATAAAACCAATAAAACACCAGATAAAAATATTAGAGCATTTATAGGTATTTCTAAGAAATTATTAAAATATTTATAATTTTCCTTAAAAATTTCTTTAGTATCTGGATTAACAGCATAGCCATCAACAAACATTAATATTATAATGAAACTTAAAAAAGATATTAAAAATATAGAGGAGCAAATAAATAATTGTTTTTTGCCACGAGAAAAAATATTTTCATTATTTATATCATTCATAAAATAAAGTATCGCCAAAATTCTTGAAAGAGAAAAAACTGCAATTCCAAGGGAAAGATTATGTAAACTTAAAGCACTTTCTAAACCGTGGGCAGCATTTTCCCATTTTGAAAAATTCATTTCATCTACAGAAAAATTAGAGCCTGTAAAAAAAGTTGCAACAGCAATTCCAAGTAAAAGAGGGGCAATAAAACCATTGATCATTAAAAATACTTCAAAAGTTTTTTGTCCAAGAAAATTATTTGATTTCTTTCTAAACTCATAAGAAACCGCTTGCAAAACAAAAGAAAACAAAATTATCATCCAAACCCAATAAGCTCCACCAAAACTTGTGGAATAAAACAAAGGAAAAGATGCAAAAAAAGCTCCACCAAAAGTTACTAATGTTGTAAAAGTAAACTCCCATTTTCTACCTATGGAATTAATAATAACAGTTCTTTCATTTTCTGTTTTTCCAAGTGTATAAATTAAACTTTGTCCTCCCTGAACAAATAATAAAAATACTAAAATAGACCCTAATAAAGATACTATTATCCACCAGTATTGTTGTAATGTTAAAAGTGATAATGTTTCGAACATAATTTTTTATTTTAATAATTTTTTATTTGTGTAGTCATAATTTTTATTTCTGCAATTAATAAAGCAGTAAATATAGCAATAAATAAAAAGAAAGTAATTTGTACAGAACTTGCATCAATTTTAGAAACAGCCATTGAAGTTGTCATTAGATCTTGTATTACCCAAGGTTGTCTGCCAACTTCTGCAACTATCCATCCTGTTTCTGAGGCTATATAAGCCAATGGAACTGTCCAAATAGATGTGTATAATATCCATTTATTTTTTTGTAAAATATCCTTTTTTAAGAAAAATAAAACCAAAATAAAAAATAAAATAAAATAAAATCCCAAAGCCACCATAATATGAAAACTGTAAAAAACCAAAGGAACATTAGGAATTATACTTTCCGGAGAGTTTAAATATCCATAACCGAAATATTTGAAATTTTCTTCAAAAATTTTCAAAGAACTTTTTTCTTTTATTTTATCACCATTTTTTTTAGAAGCTTTATATTCTTTTAGAGCTTTAATCGCCAGTTTTCCTTTTATAATTTTTTCTGATGTAGGAATAAGTCCATGTTCTTTGTTTCCATAAACAATATCTTCTATTCCCGGAACAAAAGAATCAAAATCTCTATTTGCAAGAAAAGATAAAGCTTTTGGAATTTCCATTTTAAATAAAAAACCATCATTTTCATCTTTTAATTTTTTATCTCCATCTAATAAACCAAATAAAACTAAAGATGCTCCATTTTCTCCTTTATAAAGTCCTTCCATAGCGGCTAATTTCATTCCTTGTTTTTTTGCAATTTCATGTCCCGCAATATCTCCAGTTCCTGCAAGAAAAAGAGAAGAAGATAAACCAAATATAGCGGCAATTAATATACTTTTTTTTGCTAAAAATTCTTCCCTACCTTTTAATAAAAACCAAGCACTTACACCAATAACAAAAATAGATGCTAAAACATAACCAGATGTAATTGTATGTAAAAACTTACTAATTGCAACAGGAGAAAATAAAATTTCCCAAAAATCTACCATTTCATTTCTTGCTGTTTCCGGATTAAATTTCATTCCTACTGGATGTTGCATCCAAGCATTTGCAACTAAAATCCATAAAGCAGAAAGATTAGAACCCACAGCTACAAGCCAAGTTGAAACTAAATGGAACTTTTTACTTACTTTATTCCAGCCAAAAAACATCACAGCAATAAAAGTAGATTCCAGAAAAAATGCCATTATTCCTTCTATTGCAAGTGGTGCACCAAAAATATCTCCAACAAACCAAGAATAATTAGACCAATTAGTACCAAATTGAAATTCTAAAATAATTCCTGTTGCAACTCCTATGGCAAAATTAATTCCGAAAAGTGTCATCCAAAACTTAGTGATTTTTTTCCATTTATCATCATTTGTTTTGTAATATATCGTTTCCATTATCGCAATAATGAAAGTGATACCTAATGTAAGAGGTACAAAAAGCCAGTGATACATTGCTGTTAAAGCAAATTGTGCCCTTGACCAATCAACCAATTCTAATAAATTCTCATCCATAATTTCTAAAATTTTGTTAATTCTTTTAATATATATTCACTTTTTTCTTTATCGTTATCAAATTTTTCTGATAAGAAATCTTTAAAGAAAAAAACCTTTAAGATGGCAAACATTATAAACAGTTTAATGAAAATTAATAACCAAAGAACTTTTCCAAGTTTCATATTTCTAAAACCATCATAATAAAGATTAAAAAATTTTTTCATTTTTTTTATAAAAAATTAATTATATGTAATATATAAATTTTTTTCAAAAAAACAACATTTTTTAAAAAAACGACATTTTTTTACGAATTATTTTAATAATAAAAAAAATTTTTCAAAAAAAACCAATTATTTATTTATAATAAAAAAAATTCAAAAAAAAATGTAAAAAAATTTGCAAATAAGAAAAATTATATTTAAATCGCGGCGTAAATAGATTAGTACGGTTTTATGCTTTGCTTTTATGCTTTGCTATATTTTTAGCAATGACAATCGGATTTTATTCTTGTCAAAAGGAAGAAAATATTCCTATTGACAATAACGCAACCCAAGGAGTTAAAAAAATGACTCCAGAGGATGAAGCTATTTATAATAGTATTGTGGATTTTCTAGAGAAATTATTAACAAAAGATTATGTGGTGGGTGAAAGTATTTCTACAGAAGAAGCAATTTTGTTAATGGAAGCTAGTTTGAATTTAACTTACAGACATAGTGATCTTGTGGAAAACAAAATGAGAACCATAGAAAGTTTGGTTTCTGTGGATTGAGATTTTTCTAATTCTACAATTGAATATTCTAATTTTATAAAACTTATTAGGATATTTTAAATAGTGTGCGTAATGTTTATGCTTCATCCATATGCGTCATTGTCCACGCTTGATTTGGTATTCCACGTTCAAGCGTGGACGATGACGCATAATAGTTGAAAAAATTTTTTTTTATTTTGAAATTAAAAATTATTGAAATTTTTGACGTTTTTTCAAAAAAAAAATCTATTTTCAAAAATTTATTATCAATTGCATTTTAAATTAAATATTATGAAAAAAAATAAAGCAATATTTATAAATCCATTTACAGATTTTGGATTTAAAAAGTTATTTGGTCAAGATGTTAATAAAGATCTTTTGATGGATTTTTTAATGTTATTTGGGTTCTCAAATTGGTAAAATTGTCGATCTAAAATTTTTAAAAAATGAAAATATTGGTTCCACATCTTTGGACAGAAAAGCTATTTTTGATCTGTATTGCAAAACGAAAATGCGAAAGATTTATAATAGAATTGCAAAAAACGAAGCAATATTTCTTTAAGGATTGGCATTATTTTACACATCTTTTTCTGTGCAAGATCAAGCAATTTAGGAAAAGATTGGAACTTTCAATTAAATGGAATTTTTACAATTGCAATTTTAGATTTTGTTTTCGATGATGATGTGCAAATAAGTGAGAAAAAAAGAAAAACCCATATCGTATTCTGTAAAACTTGTTGAATAGAAATTTGTGAGGTTTTTTATGATAAATTGACATTTATTTATAGGAAATGCCAAAATTCAAGAAAAAAATCCATGAATTAGATTCTCGGTTTGAAAATTGGATGTATATATTCAATAATCTAAGCAAAATGTCTGAAATTCCGGAGGAATTTACTGATGATATTTTCGCTAAGCTATTTGATGAGGCAATATAGCTAAAATGAAAAGGATGAATTATATCAATATGAAGATTATTAAAATATTATAGAGATTTAAAAAATTCTATAGATACAGCAAATACGAAGGTAGAGAAGAAGGTAGAGAAGAAGGTAGAGAAGAAGGAGAAAAAATCGGTGTTGAAAAAGGAGAAAAAATCGGTGTTGAAAAAGAAAAAAAAGAAACTCGATAAAAATGAATAAAAAAATATACAAATTGAAATGATTGCTGAAATAAAAATTTAAAAATTAAGAAATAGAAAATTTATAGATTTTTATTTCAAAATTATAATTCATAAAATTTTGGACGATTTTTGAAAAAATTTTTTTATTTTGAAATTAAAATATTTAAAATTTTGGACGATTTTTTTATTTTGAGATTAAAAAATATTGAAATTTTCACGATTTTTGAAAAAATTTTTTTTATTTTGAAATTAAAAAATATTAAAATTTTGGACGATTTTTGAAAAAAAAATTTTTTTTAACCATATGCGTCATCGTCCACGCTTGATTTGGTATTCCACCCATATGCGTCAAGCGTCCACGCAATAGCCGTATCTAAGGAATAAATTATTGATTTTAAGGCAATTATAATTCTTTTTTTTGATATAAAAAATAATATTTTATGTTTTCTCTCATAAAATATTATTTTTCGAATGAAAACAAATATTTCTCCTTCGATACTTCAAGATTTTACAAAGAATTTATCCGATTTATTTTAATCGAATA
>JAOZVH010000265.1 GCA_029938235.1 Bacteroidales bacterium | reverse complement strand
GGCGTTTTCTTGAAAAATTTTTTTTTGGAATAAAAATTAAAAATTTTGGCGTTTTTTTGAAAAAATTTTTTTGGAATAAAAATTAAAAATTTTGGCGTTTTCTTTGAAAAAATTTTTTTGGAATAAAAATTAAAAATTTTGGCGTTTTCTTGAAAAATTTTTTTTTGGAATAAAAATTAAAAATTTTGGCGTTTTCTTGAAAAAATTTTTTTTTGGAATAAAAATTAAAAAATTTTTTTTGAGTAAAAATTAAAAATTTTGGCGTTTTTTTGAAAAATTTTTTTTTGGAATAAAAATTAAAAATTTTGGCGTTTTCTTTGAAAAAATTTTTTTTATTTCAAATAATTAAAAAATTATCATTTTATGAAAAAAAATTTTTTTTTCAATTTGAATTTTCAAAAGATCATTAATTTTTTTAAAATATTTATTTCTTATCATTTTTCTAAATTAATAAAAAAACCTTTTATTTTCGGAGAAGCTTTTTCTCTAAGTATAGAACCTTGTAATTTTTGTAATTTACAATGTTTGGAATGTCCAGCAGGAAAAAAAGAATTAACACGAAAAATTGGTGAAATTGATTTTAACTTCTATAAAAAAGTAATAGATGAAAATATGAAAAATTTAATATTTTTATTTTTGTATTTTCAAGGAGAACCTTATCTTTCTAAAAATTTTTTTAAATTAATTTCTTACGCAAATAAACAAAATATTTATACAAAAACTTCCACAAATGGACATTTTTTAGATGAAAAAAATATAAAAAAAACAATTTTAAGTGGTTTAGATCAATTGATTATTTCTGTAGACGGCACAAATCAAAAATCTTATGAAAGTTATAGAAAGGGTGGAAATTTTAATAATTTATTGAATAATATAAAAAATTTTACTTCATTGAAAAAAAAATTAAAATCTAAAAAGCCTTATATAATTATACAATTTCTTGTTTTAAGGAGTAATGAAAATGAAATTTCTGAAATGAAAAATTTATTTAAGATTTTAAATGCTGATAAACTTGAATTTAAAACTGCACAATTTTATAATTTCGAAAATGGAAATCCTTTAATTCCAATTAACAATAAATTTTCTCGTTATAAAATTGGAGAAAATGGAAAATATTTTATAAAAAATAAATTAAAAAATCATTGCTGGAGATTTTGGAGTTCTGCAATTATTACTTGGGATTTTTGGGTTTTGCCTTGTTGTTTTGATAAAAATGCAGTTCATAAAATGGGGAATTTGAAAGAAAAAAGTTTAAAAAAAATATGGAATGGAAATTTATATGAAAATTTTAGAAAAAAAATTTTTTTTTCGAGAAAAAATATATATATTTGTAAAAATTGTACTGAGGGTTTAAAAATTTAATAAAAAATTATGTCTAAAAAATTTGCAGTTGTACTTTCTGGTTGTGGTGTTTATGATGGTTCTGAAATTCACGAAGCAACTATGACATTATTAGCAATAGTAAAAAATGGTGGGAAATATGATATTTTTGCTCCAAATATTGAACAACATCATGTAATTAATCATATTACTGGTGAAGTTATGAATGAAAAAAGAAATGTTCTTATTGAATCAGCAAGAATTGCCAGGGGAAAAATTTATGATTTAAAAGATTTTAAAGCAAAAAATTATGATTCTATAATTTTTCCCGGTGGTTTTGGTGCTGCCAAAAATTTATCTTCTTTTGCTTTTGACGGTGATAAACTTATTGTAAATGAAGAAGTTACAAGAGTTATTAAGGAAAGTTATAAAAATAAATTACCAATTGGTGCTTTATGTATTGCTCCGGTTGTAATAGCAAAAGTTATAAAAAATACAAAAGTTACCATAGGAAATGATCCCGGAACTGCCGAAGCGATTAAAAATATTGGTGGTGAAAATAAAATCACAAATAATAGCAGAGATATTGTAATGGATAAAAAAAATAAAATTATTACAACTCCTTGCTATATGATAAGTGATGCAAATATAGAAGACCTTGAAAAGGGTGCGAATAATTTAGTAAAAGCGATTTTAGAAATTTTTTAATATAATTAAAAAAAAAGTCATTTTTTACAAAAAAAAAAATATTTTTGTTTTTTATAAAATTTTCATAAAAAAATAAATGAAAAAATTTTCTTTAATTTTAAATATATTTTTGTCTATTTCTGTTCTTTTGCTTTATTTTTTACATTTTTCTAAAAAAGAACCGGAATTAAAATCTGAAAAAATAAATGTTCCGGTTTCGGAAAGAATTTCTAATTCTGTTAATTTTTCTTATGTTGAAATAGATAGTTTATTGAAGAACTATAATTTTCACAAAGATTTAACAAAAAAACTTCTGGCTAAAAAGGCTAAATCAGAAAAAGAACTGAACACTAAAATAGCAAATCTTCAAAAAGAAATGCTTGATTTTCAAAAAAATGTTCAAAGCGGTTTAATTTCTTCAGAAGCTTTAGCAAGAAGTGAGCAAGAACGTTTAATGCGAAAAGAACAAGATCTAATGAAATTCAAAGAGGAATTACATTACAAACTTCTTGAAGAAGAACAAAAAATGACCTTAGAATTAAATGATACTATTTTTAATTTTTTACAAGAATTTAATAAAAAAGAAAAATATCAATTTATTCTAAGCAAAACTTTTGGCGGAAATTTATTAATTGCAAATGATAGTTTAAACATCACAAAATCTATTTTAGAAGGTTTAAACGAAAAATATAAAAAAAATAAAAAATAATTTTAATTATGTTAACAAACTATTTGAATAAAAATCAATTTGCGAAAGCAGAAATAAAAGAAAAACCAAAATCTAATTTAAAAACTGTAATTGTTATTCCTTCTTACGACGAACAAGAATTAACAAAAACATTAGATTCGCTTTGGAAATGTAAAAGACCGGTTTCTTCTTCTGTTGAAGTTATTATTGTTATTAATTCTTCTGAGAAAGAAACTGAGGAAGTAATTCTTAGGAATGAAAAAACAGAAATAGAAATTAAGGAATGGATAGAAAGTCATAAAGATTCTACATTTAGATTTCATTGTATAAATAAAAAAAATCTTCCAAAAAAGCATGCAGGTGTTGGTTTAGCTCGTAAAATAGGAATGGACGAAGCAATAAATCGTTTTGCTTTAATAAAACATAAAAAAGGAATTATTGTAAGTTTAGATGCTGATTGTACCGTGTTACAAAATTATCTTGTAGAAATTGATAAGTTTTTTGAAAAAAATCCAAAAGGAACTGCATGTTCTATTTATTATGAACACCCAATTTCCGGAAGAGTTTATCCAAGAGAAACATTGAAAGCAATTATAGAATATGAATTATATTTGAGATATTATAATCTTTCTTTACGTGCAATTAATTTTCCTTTTGCATTTCATACTATCGGTTCTGCTTTTGCGGTCAGAGCAAATATTTATGCAAAACAAGGCGGTATGAATAGAAAAAGAGCTGGAGAAGATTTTTATTTTTTACAAAAAATTATCGCATTGGGTAATTTTGGAGAATTAAATACGACTAAAGTTATTCCTTCGCCACGTTTTTCATCAAGAGTACCTTTCGGAACAGGTGCAAGTTTGAGAAAAAGAGAAAAAAATAATTTAGAAGAAATAAAAACTTATAATTTTTCTGCCTTCGAAGATTTGAAAATTTTTTTAAAAGAAATTCCTAATTTTAGAAATATAGATGATAGAAAAGATTTTGATAAAATTTTATTAAAAGTTCCAAAAACCATAGCACAATTTTTGAGAGTAAAAAATTTTTATTTGTCTTTGAAGAAAATAAATAAAAACACAAAAACAGATGAAAGTTTTGTGAAACGTTTTCATGCGTGGTTTAATTCCTTTCGCGTTTTGAAATTTTTAAATTTTGCACATGAATTCTTTTATCAAAAAATAAATGTTTCTATTTCTGCTGAAATTTTGTTAAAAAAATATATAGATAAGGATAAAGAGGTGAAAAATATGAAAGAACTATTAGTTTTTTTTAGAAGAATAGAAAAAAGTAGAAAATAATGTCGAAACATTGGAGCTTTTAAAAAACTCCAATGTTGTTTTTTTTAAGTCTTAAATCTTGGGCGATTTTTGAAAAAAAAATTTTTTTTAATTTTTAAATAAAAAACATTAAAATTTTGGACGAATTTGATGTAGAAACATTGGTGTTAAAAAAGAAACCTCCAATGTTGTTTTTTTAAAATATTAAAATTTTGGACGTTTTTTGGAAAAAATTTTTTAAATTTCAAAATAAAAAATCGTAAAATTTTGGCGTTTTTTGGAAAAAATTTTTTTTTTAATTATAAAAAAAACGCC
>JAOZVH010000068.1:6054-14842 GCA_029938235.1 Bacteroidales bacterium | reverse complement strand
TATTGAAGAGCTAAACAACTACAATTATATTGAAGAAGATTACATTCATAAATATAGACAGAAAATTCAATAAATGAAAAAAGCAATCGTAATAGGAGCAACATCAGGAATTGGAAAAGAATTAGCTAAATTGTTGATTGATAATAACTATAAAGTTGGTATTACAGGAAGACGAACAGAATTGTTAGATGAACTTAAAAAGTCAAATCCTAAGTTCTTTTTCATAAAAACTTTTGATGCAACTGACACAAAAACATCTATTGATAAATTAGAAGAACTAAGGTCAGAACTTGGCGGACTTGATTTGCTTATTTTAAGTTCAGGAACTGGTCATTTGAATGAAAACCTGGACTTTGAAATTGAAAAAAAAGTAATAGATTTAAATGTAACAGGTTTTACTAACATCATTAACTGGACATTTAATTATTTTGAAAAACAGAAATTTGGACATCTTGTGGCAATAAGCTCCATTGCAGGAATTCGTGGAAGCCGAGAAGCACCATCATACAATGCTACAAAAGCATACCAAATAAATTATTTAGAAGGATTAAGACAAAAAGTAAAAAAAATAGAGAAACCTATTTTTGTTACTGACATTAGACCCGGATTAGTTGATACAGATATGGCAAAAGGAGAAGGTTTATTTTGGGTAATGCCTGTTAAAAAAGTTACGAAACAAATATTTAAAGGAATTATAAATAAAAACAAAGTTGTTTATATTACAAAACGTTGGGGATTCATTGGTAGACTTTTAAAAATAATTCCACGATTTATATATGACAGAATGTGATAATATAAAAAAAACAAAATTTTTGGACGATTTTTGAAAAAAAATTTTTAACATTTTGGAGGTTTCTTTTTAACCTCCAAAATTTGTTTAGAAATTGGAGTTTTTTTTTTAACCTCTAATCTTGTTTTTGTTAAAAATATTAAAATTTTGTACAATTTTTGAAAAAATTTTTTTTAATTTTAAATTAAAAAATTATTTTTTTTTAAAATTATCATAAACGACCTTTTGAATTTTTTTCCTAATTCCCATCTTTAACAATTTTTTATTGTTTGGATCTTTGTAAATTCTATTTGATAAAAAAACATAAACAATTTCTTCTTCTGGATCAACCCAACATATTGTTCCGGTAAAGCCAGTATGTCCAAAACTTTTATCAGAAATACCCCTACAAACAGGACTATATTTTTTTTTATTAAAATTTTGCGGTTTATCAAAACCTAATGCTCTCCTATTTCTCCTCACAAAATGTTGATATTTTGTAAAAGTTTTTATAGTTTCTTTTTTTAAAAATTTTGTGCCTCCATAAGAACCATTTTGTAAAAGCATTTGCATTAATTTTCCTAAGTCTTCTGCATTAGAAAACAAACCTGCATGTCCAGCGACACCTCCCATCATTGCTGAACCCTCATCGTGAACATAACCGTGAATTAATTGTTTCCTAAAATTATTATCCTGAGCAGTTGGAACAATTTCATCTATAGAAAATTTTTCTAATGGATTGAAAGTTAATCGTTTTGCTCCGAGAATTGAATAAAAATTGTTTTCCGTATAATTATCTAAACTTGTTTTGCTTAATTTTTCCACAAGCCTTTGCATAAAAAAGAAACTTAAATCACTGTATCTATATTTCTTACGTCTTAATTTTGAATTTAAAATTTCTATATACATATTTTCTTTATGATTTGTTTTTAGAAAAATGTTTTTTGCAACTGGTATAGAAAAATCTTCAGAGAACTTTTTTTTATAAAAATTATCATTCAAAACAAAACTATATCGTCTTCTTTTTTTTTTTTTGCGTTTTTTTTCAAAAACTTTATTAACCGTGCTATGATAAAACATTATTCCGGGCAATAAACCAGATTGATGTGTTAAAATATTACGAATTTTCATTTTTTTTTTATTTGTTGTATCTAATTCAGGAAGATAATTTTTTAATTTTTTATTAAAATCAAATTTTTTCTCATCGTATAATTTCATTAGCGAAACTGTTGTTGCAGCGACTTTTGTCAAAGATGCTAAATCATATAAATCAGTATTTTCAACTTTTCTTTCTTTTTTATAAGTATGAAAACCAAAAGATTTTTTATAAAAAACTACACCTTTTTTTGCGAAAAAAATTTGACATCCGGGAAATGCTTTTTTTTCAATGCCATCAAAAACAATGCTATCTATTTTAGATAACATTTTTGTTTTTATTCCAACTTCTTCCGGAATAGAATATTTCAATCTAAATTTTTCATTTGTTTCTAAATATTTTCCACATTTATAATTTTCGTTAATACTTATGGGCAAGTCGCCAGTAATTTTTATTCCTCCAAATAAACTTTGTGCTAATAAATTTTGATTTAGTTTTTCATCTTGATATGCAATAATTAAAGCAGATAAATTTTCTAAATTTTTAAAATCTTTTAAAGAATACGGATTAGAAAAAATATTTAAAATAACTTTTGTTTTAATGGATAATTTTTGAATAAAATCAACTGATGGCGAAGAAATATCAAAATTTTTTCTGTCATTTCCATGTATAGAAACCAATAAAATATCAAATTTTTTTAAAGTATCAATTAATAAATTAAAAGTTGTTGCAGAAGCATTAAACAAATTAAAAGAAGGAACATTCATATAAGATTGCATTTGTTTTTGAAATTCATTTTGCTCTTCATCTGTACCTATGGAAACAGATGCAATTTTAAATTTGTTCAAATTTTTTATTGGTAAAATATTATTTTTGTTTTTCAATAAGGAAAAAGATGCTTCTATTAATTTTCTTTTTAATAATTTTGCAGAATTATTATTCAAGTCTTCATATAAATTTTTTGTTTGTATTTTTTTAAAATTATCTAAACCAACCCAATGTTTTAAGGCAAGTATTTTTTTACATTTTTCGTCTATTTTTTTTTGTGTGATTTCTCCCTTAGCAATGGATATTTTTATTTCTTTAATTGCTTTTTCTACATTTTCTGACATTAATAAAATATCATTTCCTGCTAATAGCGCCTTTGCATCAACTTTTCCAACGATATTATGTTTTTTTACACCGTTCATATTTAATGCATCAGTAAAAGTCAAACCTTTAAAATTCAATTCTTTTTTTAATAGATCAGTAACTATTTTTTTTGATAAACTGGAAGCAATATTTTTTCTATCGTCCAATGCAGGAATATGTAAATGAGCAACCATAATTCCACCTAATCCTTTTTCTATTAAAGTTTTAAAAGGATAAATTTCTAAACTATCTAAACGTTCTCTTGAATGTTTAATAATTGGCAATGTTTTATGAGAATCACTGTCAGTATCTCCGTGTCCGGGAAAATGTTTTCCTACGGCAAGAATATTATTATCCTGCAATCCCATCATATATTGATGTCCTTTTTGTGCAACATTAAATTTATTTTCTCCAAAAGAACGACTATTAATTACAGGATTTTTAGGATTATTATTAACATCTATAACCGGAGCAAAATTAATATGAACACCAATACGTTTACATTGTTTGGCAATTTCTTCTCCCATTTTATAAATTAACTCATCGTCTTTTATCGCTCCAAGTTGCATTTGACGAGGAAATTTCATCGTACTATCAAGACGCATTGCAAGTCCCCATTCAGCATCCATTGCGATTAATAAAGGTGTTTTACTAATTTTTTGAAAATAATTTGTTAAATTTGCTTGACGAACAGGACCACCTTGAAAAAACAATAAACCTCCAATTTTATATTTTTTTATTAAATTTGTGATTTCATTTTTATGAGCGTTCCAGCGATTAGAATAAGCAGCAATTATAAACAACTGAGCAATTCTATCGTCTGGTGTTAAAGAATTAAAAACAGAATCAACCCAAGTAGAATTAATATATTCTAAAAAAGGCGGCTCAAAATTTTTTTTTTCTATTTTACTATAATTGTTTTCTTCACTTTTTGCATTAAATGATAAATTTAGAAAACTATTTTCTGATAAAAAGATAACAATAAAAATTGTTATCTTAAAAAATTTGTTCATTTTTTATTATTTTACATTAAAAATTTTACGAAATTATATATTTTTTATATATAAAACAAAACTTCATAAGAAAATTGTTTAAACTATTATAAATCGCTATATTTTATATATCAGATATATTTAGGAATAAGCAAAAAAAATAGTGTTCAAATTTAATATTGAACACTATTAAAAAAAAAATATTTTGAATTTTTTAATCTAAATCAAAAACTATCCCTTGTGCAAGAGGTAATTCTGTACCGTAGTTAATGGTATTTGTTTGTCTTCTCATATAATATTTCCAAGCATCAGAACCTGATTCACGTCCTCCGCCAGTTTCTTTTTCTCCACCGAAAGCACCACCAATTTCTGCTCCGGAAGTACCAATATTTACATTTGCAATGCCGCAATCAGAACCACAAGCAGATAAGAATTTTTCAGTTTCTAATATATTATTAGAGAAAATCGACGAAGATAAACCCTGAGGAACATTATTATGAATTTCTATAGCATCTTCTATAGTTTTATATTTTAACAAATACAAAATTGGAGCAAAAGTTTCCTCTTGTACAATATCAAAATGGTTTTCCGCTTCTGCCAAAGCAGGAACAACATAACAACCAGATTCATATTTCTCTCCACTTAAAATTTCGCCGCCGAATAAAATTTTACCTCCTTCTTTCACAACTCTTTCCTGAGCATTTGTAAAATCTGTTACAGTGTATTTATCAATAACTGGACCCACAAGAGTATCAGAACAAAGAGGATGACCAATTTTATTTGCAACTTGTTTATAAGCATTTACTAATTTAGTCCTAAAATTTTCGTAAATATCTTCTTGAACTATTAAACGACGTGTAGAAGTACAACGTTGTCCCGCAGTTCCCACTGCACCAAAAACTGTAGCCATAATTGCCATATCAAAATCAGCTTCCTTAGTAACAATAATTGCATTATTTCCACCAAGTTCTAAAATCATTTTCCCAAGTCGTTCACCAACTATACGTGCAACTCTTTTTCCTACACGAGTTGAACCTGTAGCAGAAATTAAAGAAACTTTTTTATCACTTAAAAAATTATCTCCAACATACCTAGAACCACCAGCAACAAGATTAGAAATTCCTTCTGGTAAATTATTTCTTTTTAAAACATTAGAAATAATTTTTTGTGTCGCAACAGCACATAAAAAGACCTTAGAAGAAGGTTTCCAAACAACAACATTACCAGCAATAAAAGCTAACATTGCATTCCATGCCCAAACAGCAACAGGAAAATTAAAAGCAGAGATTACTCCAACTATTCCAAGTGGATGATATTGTTCAAACATTCTGTGTTCCGGACGCTCAGAATGAGTTGTCATTCCATAAAGCATACGAGATTGTCCAACAGCAAAATCACAAATATCTATCATTTCTTGCACTTCACCAAGACCTTCTTGATAGATTTTTCCCATCTCATAAGAAACTAATTTTCCTAATGGTTCTTTATATTTCCTCAATTCCATTCCCATTTGTCTAACTATTTCGCCCCTTTTTGGTGCAGGAATAGTTCTCCAATATTTAAACGCACATTCAGATTTTTTTATAACTGCTTCATAATCTTCTTTGCTTGTTTGTTTAACTTTCGCAATTTCTAAACCATCAGCAGGAGAATAAGAAGTTAATTCTGGTCCATTAGAAAACCATAAATTACCTGTGGAAGTTCCTAAATTAAGTTCTTCTATTCCAAGTTCTTTTAAAACTTCTTTAATTTCAAAATTTTTCATAAAAAAATTATTTAAAATATTTTGCAAAAATGTATATTTTTTTTTAAAAAAAAATTTTTAATTCAATTTTTTTAAATCAATTTTATCCGAATGAATTTTAGTTTTTTTATAAAAAGATATTGCATTTTTTTTACAATCAGTTAAACATTCGCCGCAAGCCATACATTCTTGATTATCTAATTTTGAAAACTTATCATCTCTTGTAATAGCTCTAATTTTACAAGCATTATTACAAATGGAACAAGCCCTACAATCTCCATTTTGTCCTATTACAGATGCGAATGGAATTTTAGCTATCCAGCCAAGAACTAATCCTATGGGACAAACTGTTTTGCAAAATGGACGGTAAATAAAAAGTGAGGAAATAATCATTAAAAAAAATAAAATCCATGCTGTTGTGTTTGTTGCAAATAAATTGAAAGCAACTTTGAAAGGGTCTATTTTATCGAATAAAATTGTTCTGGTCATTAATAATTGAATAATTAAAATTACAAATAAAATTATTCTAATTATTCGCATAATTTTTTGTGATTTTTCTGATTGCAAAATTTTCACTTTTGTAGGCAAGAATAAAAACTCTTGTAAAGCACCAAGATGACAAATCCAGCCGCACCAAACTTTTCCAAGAAAATATGTAATTGGAAGTAAAGATAAGAACCAAACTGTAGTTTGCCAATTTATGTTTTCACCGATTATCCACAAAAATAAATTTTGAATACTTGAAATGGGACAAGGACAAGCACCTCTATAAAAACCCATTAATATTATACCAGCAATTAAAAAAATTGCTCTTGTATTCCTTAAAATTTCAAATCTTACAAAAACTCCAGCCATTACAGTAAAAAATAAAATCCATAATATCCAAAGCAAATAGTCAGAAATTCCTTCGTCCATATTTTTGCATTGTTTATTGCAGTTTAATTTTTTGCTTTCTTCCGACCCTAAATTTTCAAATTCATCATCATTTTGAGAACTTTTTTCATCTAAGTTTTCAAATTCTTCGAATTCATCAAATTCTTCATGATCATTTAATTTTTTATTTTTCTCTAAATTTGATTTCTCAAATTGTTCTTTTTTTGTTGGTTTTGCTTGTTTAATAGTATCTTTATAAATTATTTCATTGGCAAAATTTGAAATATTTATAAATAAAAAAACAAACAAAATATAAATTATTTTTCGCATTTTTTTAATTTTAATTTAAAAAAAAATTCCATTTAAAAATTTTATAAATTTGTTGTAAAATAAATAAAAAAAAATTTATAAATTTTTTTATTGCATTTATCATTTTTTTATCTACGTTTGTCATTATTTTGAATTTTTTATAAAAAATATTCAATTTTTGAATTAAATTTGATTATAATTTTAAAACTTTTTATATAATTAAAAAAAAATGAAAAAGAAGCATAAATACGTATTTAATCCACAATCATTAAATTATGATAAGATTGAATTTTCTACAAAAGAACTAATTTTTAAATTTATATTTACAGATTTAGCAGCAAGTATAGTAATAGGTATTATTTTATTTACTGTTTTTTTGTTTGTTTTTGATTCACCAAAAGAAAGAAGTTTAAAACGTAAGAACAAAGAATTACTTGCAAATTACGAATCATTAGATAAAAAAATGGATAATGTTAATGAAGTTTTAAAAGATATTCAATATAGAGATGACAATATTTATCGTGTTATTTTCGAGGCAGAGCCAATTTCAAATACCATAAGAAATGCTGGTTTTGGTGGTGTAAATAACTATGAAAATTTAGAAGGAATGGATAATTCAGAGATAGTTATCGAGACGACAAAACGCATAGATAAAATAATGAAAAAAGTTTATATACAATCAAAATCTTATGACCTTGTTGAAGAATTAGTAAAAACAAGAGAAAAACGTTCTGCATGTGTTCCTGCCATTCAGCCGGTTAGCAATGAAGATTTAAAACGTATGGCTTCTGGTTTTGGAATGCGATTTCATCCCATTTTAAAATATAGAAAATTTCATGAAGGTATGGATTTCACAGCACCAGTCGGAACAAAAATTTATGCTACCGGAGAAGGAAGTGTATATAAAGTTGGAAGAGTTAGAGGTTTTGGAAAAGTTATTAAAATTAAACATGGATTTGGTTATACAACAGTTTATGGACATATGCATAAAATTTATGTAAAAAAAGGACAAAAAGTAAAAAGAGGTGATGCTATCGGAGAAGTTGGAAATACTGGATTATCAACAGGTCCACACTTACATTATGAAGTTAGAAGAAATGGAAAAGCATTAAATCCAGCAGATTATTATTTCAATGATCTAAATCCAAAACAATATCAAAAAATGTTAGAATTATCTTCAAGAGGTGGAAATTCCTTAGATTAAAATAAATTTACCTTATTATTTTAATTTTATTTTCACCATATAATTTTACAATTGAAGAAGCCTTAGAAAATTTTTTATTATCTTGCCCATAAGAAACAACATAATCTACTGCTTTAATTATTTCAGAATTTATTTCATAAAAATTTCCTGGTGTTTTTTCATTTGAAATATTTGCCGAAGTGGATACAATAGGATTTTTAAATTCATTAATTAATAATTTTGTAAATTTTTCTTTTGTAACTCTAATTGCAAGACTACCGTTTTCATTAATAAGGTTTTTTGGTAAACCAAAAATATTTTCATAAATAATTGTCAAAGGATAATTCACAGAATTTATTAAGTTTAAAGCAGATTTTGGAATATATTTAATATAAGGTGAAATTTTGTCTATTTTATCTGTAAGAATTATCATGCTTTTTTTATTAGAACGTTTTTTAATTTTATAAATTTTTTCTATTGCTTTTTCGTTTCTAAAATCACAACTAATTCCCCAAATGGTGTCAGTAGGACATAAAATTATTCCTCCTTCTTTTAATATTTTTACAATATTTTTTATTTCATTTTTCATAAAAAATTTTTTTCAAATAAATGCCAATTTTTTATGATTTTTAAATTAAAAAAATTTTTTTCAAATAAATGCCAATTTTTTATGATTTTTAAATTAAAAAAA
>JAOZVH010000068.1:0-5954 GCA_029938235.1 Bacteroidales bacterium | reverse complement strand
TTTTTTCAAAAAAATGCCAATTTTTTATGATTTTTAAATTAAAAAAAAAATTTTTTTTATAAATAAATTAAATTTATATATATTGAAATTTTTTTAAATTTGAGAAATTTTTTTCAAAAATGAAAGATGAATATTCTGATATAGAATTGCTTAAACGTTTTCAAAAGGGAAATAAAAATTATATTTTTAATTTAATTGTAAGAAAATATCAAAAACCGTTATATTGGCATATACGAAAAATGGTAATTGTCCACGAAGATGCTGATGATATTTTGCAGGATGTTTTTATAAAAATTTGGAAATCTTTAATTAATTTTCGTTACGATTCAAAATTATACACTTGGATGTACAAAATTGCAACCAACGAAACTTTAACTTTTTTGAAGAAAAAAAGAAAAAAATTTTTTTTAAATATTGTAGATGTAGAAAAAGAACTTTCCGAAAAAATTGAAGAAAATTTTTATGATGGAGATGAAATAAAATTAAAATTACAAAAATCTGTTTTGAAGCTTCCGGAAAAACAGCGTTTGATTTTTAATATGAAATATTTTGACCACATGAAATATAATGAAATTTCAAAAATTTTAGGAACTTCTGTTGGAAGCTTGAAAGCATCTTATCATATTGCAAAGAAAAAAATTGAAAATTTTTTAAAAAATGATTAAAATAAAAATAAATTAATGATTTTCAAAAAAAATTTTTACACAAAATTGACGTTTTTTTTTAATTTTATTTTTTGATTATAATGAACTTTTATAAGCAATTTTTTTTTGATATTATTTTGAAAAATTTTTTTACAACAAATATTTTTATTATTGTTTTCATTGGCGGAGGTTTTGGTAGTTTAGCACGTTTTTTTATTTCGAAAATAATTGAAAATTATGCAAAAAGTTTTTATCCTATAGCAACTTTTATTGCAAATATTTCATCATGTTTTATACTTGGAATGCTTGTTTATTTTTTTTCTAACAAAATAAATATTCCTCAAAATGTAAAAATATTTATTATTACTGGATTTTGTGGTGGTTTTAGTACTTTTTCAACTTTTTCTTATGAAACTTTCCAGTTAATAAAAATGCAACATTACGGAATTGCAATTGCAAATGTTTTAATAAGTTTAATTTTTGGAATTTCAATTTTTTTTATTTTAAATAAAATTAAAATTTTATAATAAAAAATTATAAAATTTTAATTTTATTATTAAAATTTATTTGAAAAAAATCTTATTTTTTTGAGAAAATAAAATTTTAAATTTTCATTTTTTCGAAATCTTGCATTACTTCAATTAATGCTTCTATACTTTCTTTTGGCAAAGCGTTGTAAGTAGAAGCACGGAAACCTCCAACAGAACGATGTCCTTTAATTCCTAACATATTTTTTTCTGTTGCAAAATTAAGAAATTCCTTTTCAAATTCTTTATATTCATCATTCATAACAAAACAAATATTCATAATTGAACGGTCTTCTTTATTTTTTACAGTTCCTTTGAATAATTTATTTCTATCAATTTCGTCATAAAGTATCTGAGCTTTTTCAAGATTTTTTCTATGTAAAACCTCAACACCACCCATATTTTTTATCCACTTCAAAGTTTGCAAAGCTGCAAATACCGGAATAACTGGCGGAGTATTAAACATAGAATTCTTAGAAATATGTGTCCTATAATCCAACATAGTTGGAATTTCTCTTTCTACTTTTCCAAGAAACTTTTTATTTACAATGACAAAAGTTACTCCTGCCGGAGCAAGATTTTTCTGAGCACCACCATAAATCACAGCATATTTTGAAACATCGATGGGACGACTAAAAATATCAGATGACATATCAGCAACAAGCGGAACTTTTAAATCATAATCTTCTTTGATTTCTGTTCCGTAAATTGTGTTGTTTGTTGTAATATGAAAATAATCAGAGTCTTCCGGAATTTCATAATTTTTTGGTATATAACAATAAGTTTCATCTTTTGATGAAGCAACTTCAACCATTTCACCGAATAATTTTGCTTCTTTCTGAGCTTTATTAGCCCAAGCTCCGGTATTTAAATATGATGCTTTTTTATTCATCAAATTAAAAGGAATCATACAAAATTGAGTACTCGCACCACCACCAACAAATATTACTTCATAATCTTCCGGAATATTTAATAATTCTTTAAATAAAGAATTTGCTTCTTTCATTACTGCATCAAATTCTTTACTTCTGTGAGAAATTTCTGCAAGAGACAATCCAGTATTTGCAAAATTTTTCAAAGCTTTAATTGTTTCTTCTATGGTGAAATTTGGTAAAATAGAAGGTCCAGCATAAAAATTATGTTTTTTCATAAAAAAATATATTTTTGCGAATTTTAAATTTCATTTTTAATTTTAAAAAATTATTTTAAAAAATAAAAAAAATCGTCATTTTTTTAAAAAATTTTTTTCATAAAAATAAATAATTTTTATTAATTGCAAAAAAAATTAAATAATTATGCAAACAACAAGACAAAATAAAGTATCTCGTTTAATTCAAAAAGAATTAAGCAATATGTTTATAAAAAATTCTTACACGAATAAACCTGTAATGGTTTCTATTACAAATGTAACTCTAAGTCCAGACTTGGCTTACGCAAAAATTTATCTTAGTGTTTTTCCGTCAAAAGATAAACCAGAAATTGTAGATATTATTAATAATAAGAAAAAACAAATACGTTATGAATTTGGAAAAAAAATACGTTTTCAATTAAGAATTGTACCAACCTTAGATTTTTATATAGATGATTCCCTTGATTATATAGATAATATTGAAAAACTATTACAAAAATAATTATTATGAAAATTACAATAGCTGGTGCCGGAGCAGTTGGAACTTATCTTGCCAAAATGCTTTCTTATGAAGACCACGATATTACTGTTATAGAAAAAAACAAGGAACATTTACAAGAAATTGACAGTCATTTTGACGTAATGACTGTTCAAGGTTCTGCCACTTCTTTTGAAATTTTAAAAGAAGCAAATGTAAAAGATTGTGATTTATTTATTTCCGTTGCAGATATTGAGGAAATAAATATCACAGCGGCTATTTTGTGTAAAAAATTAGGTGCAAAAAAAACCATTGCAAGAATAGATAATCCGGAATATTTAATTGAAGCAAATAAAAATCATTTTAAAAAATTGGGTATAGATCATTTAATTTATCCGGAAAAACTTGCTATAAAAGAAGTTTTAAATATGTTAAAACGAAAGGGTGTCAATGAAATGATGCAATTTTCCGAAGGCGAATTATCTATGATAGCAGTAAAAATAGAAAAAAACTCTCCCATTTTAGAAAAAACTTTAATAGAAATTGTAAAAGAAAATATTAATAATAAATTTACAGTAGTTGCGATAAAAAGAAATTCAAAAACAATAATTCCAAAAGGAAATCAAAAAATTTGCATTAATGATTTAATTTATGTTGTTGTTCATTCTTATGGATTAGAAGATTTTATGAAATATTCTCTGGGAAAAGCCGGAGGATATAAAAAATTTAAAAATATAATGATACTCGGAGGAAGCAGAATAGGAAAACGAACAGCGAAAAAATTAGAGAAGCAATTTAATGTAAAATTAATAGAAATTAATAAAGAAAAAAGTTTTTTACTTGCTGGTTTCTTAGATAATTCGCTTGTGATAAACGGTGACGGAAGTAATATAGATTTACTTTTGGAGGAAGGAATAAAAGATATGGATGTTTTTATTGCAGTAACTGGAAATTCTGAAATTAATATTTTATCTTCTTTACTTGCAAAAAAATTCGGTGTTAAGAAAGTTATAGCAGAAATAGAAAATATTGATTATATAGATTTGGCGGAAAATATGAATATTTCTTCTGTAATTAATAAAAAATTAATTGCGGCAAGTTATATTTTTCGTTTTACTTTTGGTGCAAAAGTTTCATTTTTAAAATGTTTGACCGGAACAGATGCTGAAGTTTTAGAGTTTGTTGTTCAAGAGCAATCTAAAATTACAAAAAAGAAAATCAAAGATTTAAATTTTCCAAAAGGTGCTGTTATTGGTGGAGTTGTCAGAGGGAAAAAAGGTTTTATAGTTAATGGAGATACCAAAATTAAAAAAAATGATAAGGTTGTTGTTTTTGTTATGCCTAATGCAATAAAAAAATTAATTAAACTTTTTGAATAAAAAAAAATATTTTTAATGGAAACAAATTTTGAAATTATTGCCAAAACTTTTTTTGGACTTGAAGATGTTCTTGCAAAAGAACTAAAAGATATTGGAGCAAAAAATATAGAAATAAAAAATAGAGCAGTAGGTTTTTTTGGAGATTTAGAAATGCTTTATAAAGCAAATTTGCATTTAAGAACAGCAATAAAAATTCTTATGCCCATTGCAAAATTTAAGGTTTATGATGCAGAAACGCTCTATGAAAATGTAAAAAAAATAGAATGGGACAAATATCTTCGTTTAGAAAATACTTTTTCTGTTGATGCCTCTGTTTTTAGTGTTTTTAAACATACTGGTTATCCGGCTTTGAAAACGAAAGATGCCATAGTTGATTATTTTAGAGAGAAATTTAATGAGCGTCCTTCTGTAGATACTTCTTCTCCGGATATGAAAATAAATTTGTATATCAATAAAAATGATGCGACAATTTCATTAGATACTTCCGGCGAACCTTTGTTTAAAAGAAATTATAGGAAAGATAATGTAATAACTTCTCTAAATGAAGTTCTTGCTGCCGGAATGATTTTACTTTCTGATTGGAATGCACAGGGGAATTTTATAGATTTTATGTGTGGTTCCGGAACTTTACTAATTGAAGCGGCTATGATAGCTCATAAAGTTCCACCAAATATTTTTAGAGAAAGTTTTAGCTTTGAAAAATGGAAAAATTTTAATCCGGAAATATGGGAAAATGTTCTTGATGAAACTTTAGATATAAAAATATCTAAGAGTGATTTCAAAGATAAAATACTTGGCGGAGATATTTCTGGAAATGCCATAGAAATAAGCAAAAAAAATATTAATAATACAATATTTAAAAATTATATTGATTTAAGAACAACTTCATTTACAGAGATGAAAATTCCAGAAGGAGGAGGAACTATAATTATCGACCCTCCTTATGATGAACGTTTCAAGGAAAAAAATGTAGAAGTTTTATATCAAAAAATTGGAGATTTTTTAAAACAAAATTGTATGAATTATGATGTTTGGATTTTAAGTGGTAATAGAGATGCCATAAAAAAAATCGGTCTGAGAAAAGCTAAAACGATGACTTTATTTAATGGCTCTTTAGAATGTAAATTTCTAAAATATGAAATTTATAAAGGAAGTAAAAAGAAAAAAAATAATTTATTATAATTTAATTTTTGCAAAATATTAATAAAAAAAATCATTAAAATTTTGACGTTTTTTTGAAAAAAATTTTTTTTAATTTAAAAATGTTAAAATTTTGACGTTTTTTTGAAAAATTTTTTTTAATTTAAAAATGTTAAAATTTTGCCGTTTTTTTGAAAAAAATTTTTTAATTTAAAAATGTTAAAATTTTGACGTTTTTTTGAAAAAAATTTTTTTAATTTAAAAATGTTAAAATTTTGCCGTTTTTTTGAAAAAAATTTTTCAATTTAAAAATGTTAAAATTTTGCCGTTTTTTTGAAAAATTTTTTTCAATTTAAAAATTCATTTTTTTTAAAATTTCTTTACAAAAATTTCTATAAGCAGTAAATTCTAAGGTTTCATCTTTTTTTAAAATTTCATTTAATTTTTCTTTTTGAATTGTTTGATTTCCTATTCCAGAAATAAAAATTTTAAAAATTCTAATAATATCATCAAAATTTTTTTTTCTTGCATCTGTCAAATATTCTCTATTTAGCTGACATAAATCAATTGTGAATTGTAAATTTTCATGTTTAGAAAAAATTTTTCCTTTTGTATCAAATTTTAGTAATTTTTGAGGATTTTCTTTTTCAGGATTAA
>JAOZVH010000067.1 GCA_029938235.1 Bacteroidales bacterium | reverse complement strand
AAAAATAAATATATTCCATTTATTAATTTAAGGAACTTCTACTTTATTTAAAATTTCAGTAATAATATCTTCTGTTGTAATATTTTCTGCTTCTGCTTCATAAGTTAAACCAATTCTATGACGCATCACATCATAACAAATTGCTCTGACATCTTCCGGAATAACAAAACCTCTACTTTTAATAAAAGCGTAAGATTTAGAAGCTTTTGCAAGATTTATACTTGCACGAGGAGAGGCACCAAAGCCAATAAAATGGCTAATTTTATCCAAGCCAAATTCCTTAGGAAAACGTGTTGCAAAAACAATATCAACTATATATTTTTCTATTTTTGCATCCATATAAACTTCTTTTACCGTTTCTCTTGCTTTTAATATTGTTTCTACATCTATGATTTTTTTCGGAACAGGAAAAGATTTTAATAAATTCTGACGAATAATAAGTTGCTCCTCATCTTTTTTTGGATAAGAAATAATCGTTTTTAACATAAATCTGTCAAGCTGTGCTTCCGGAAGCGGATATGTTCCCTCTTGTTCTATTGGATTTTGTGTCGCCATAACGAGAAAAGGTTTATCAAGTAAATAAGTTTTATCTCCTATTGTAACTTGTCTTTCCTGCATAGCCTCAAGCAATGCACTTTGAACTTTTGCGGGTGCTCTATTTATTTCATCTGCAAGAACAAAGTTCGTAAAAATTGGACCCTTTTTAATAATAAATTCTTCGCTCTTTTGACTGTATATTAATGTTCCAATTAAATCCGCAGGTAAAAGATCCGGCGTAAATTGTAGCCTACTAAAATCAGCCTCAATAACTTTTGATAAAGTACTAATTGCCAGAGTTTTTGCTAAACCGGGAACTCCTTCTAATAAAATATGTCCATCAGATAATAAAGCTATCAATAAACTTTCTATAAGATTTTTCTGTCCAACTATAACTTTCGACATCTCAGATGAAATTGTACTGATAAAACTACTTTTTTGTTTTATCTTTTCATTTAATAAATCAATGTCTATATTTTGTTTTTCTTCTATCATTTTTTGTAAATTTAAAAAGCAATTTTATAAAAAAAAATTTAAATTTCATTTAAAGATTTTATTAAAATTTCACAAGATTTTTTTATTTCTTTTTTTGTAATTGTTAAAGGAGGAGCAATTCTAAAATGTTTATCATTAAAAAGAAACCAATCAAAAACTAAACCGTAATTTATACACTTTTTTAATAGTTTTTGTAAAATAGTAAAATCTTGCAATTCTACAGCGTAGAATAATCCTATGCCACGAATATTTTTTATCTTTTTATGACCTTCCAAATAAGATTTGAATAATTGACCTTTTTCTTCCACTTGCGAAATAATATCTTCATTCAAAAGAACTTCCAAAGAAGCAAGGGCAGAAGCACAAGAAACAGGATGACCTCCGAAAGTTGTAATATGTCCAAGTATAGGATTTGTTTTAAAACTATCCATTATTTTTTTATCCGAAACAAAAGCACCTATTGGCATTCCGCCTCCCATCGCTTTCGCTATTGTAAAAATATCCGGAATAACATTAAATTTTAAAAAGGCAAATAAACTTCCAGTTCTTCCGAAACCAGTTTGAATTTCGTCAAAAATTAAAAGTGTAGCTTTTTCATTACATTTTTCTCTTAATTTTTGTAAAAAATTTTTTTCTGGTAAAATAATCCCAGCTTCAGCTTGCACAGCTTCCACAACAACACAAGCAGTTTTTTCTGTAATTTTTTCTAAATCGTCGAAATTATTAAAATTAATAATATTCACATCCGGAAGTAAAGGACGAAAAGAATTTTTAAAATCTTCATTTCCCATTATGCTCAGAGCACCGCTTGTGCTTCCGTGATAAGAATTTTTAAAAGAAATAATTTCTGTTCTGTTTGTGTATCTTTTTGATAATTTAATTGCTCCTTCTATTGCTTCACTTCCGGAGTTTACAAAATAAACACTATTTAAAGATTTTGGTAAATTATCAACTAATAATTTTGCATAATTAATTTGTGGTGCTTGTATGTATTCACCATAAACCATAAGATGCATATATTTATCCACTTGATTTTTAATGCTTTCAACAACTTTTGGATGTCTGTGTCCAATATTACTTACCGAAACTCCAGAAATTAAATCTATATAAGATTTTCCATATTTGTCAAACATATAAATTCCTTCTGCTTTTTCTATTTCTAATCGCAAAGGAAAATCAGAAGTTTGACCTATATGTTGTAAAAATAATTGTCTTAGAATCATAAATTTTTTTTACTTACTTACTTACTCATAATATTAATATCTCCCATCAAATTTTCTTTATATGATTTTCCTATGGGAATAACTTTCGTTCCATTTTTTATTTTTATAATAATAGAATTATCTTCTATCATCGCAATTTTATTAGTATTTGCAATATATGAACGATGTACCCTCGTAAAACTGTTAGCTGGAAGTTTTGTTGCTATTGATTTCATTGTAAAATGAATGGTATGTTTATTGTCAAAAGTATTTACAATAACATAATTTTCTAATGCTTCTATCCATAAAATATCAGCATATTTAAGTCTAATCAAAGTGGAACTTTTTTTAATAAAAATTTCTTTATTATCTTCATTTTCACGAAAATTTGCTTTGCTTACAGCCTTATAAAATCTCGCATAAGAAACAGGTTTTAAAAGATAATCTATTACATCATATTCAAATGCTTCTATTGCGTATTTATCTTTTGAAGACATAATTATTATTTTTGGAAGTACCTTAAAACTACTCAAAAATTCTATACCAGTCATCTCTGGCATTTCAATATCAAGAAAAACAAGATTTATTTCATCTTTTTTATTAAAAACATTTAATGCTTCAACAGCACTTGGATAAGATGCAATTAACTTTAAGCCTTCTGTTTTCGCTATAAATTCTTCTATTATTCTGCGAGAAAGTTTATCATCATCTATAATTATACAGTTCATATATTTTATTTTATTTTCAAATTAAAATTTTTTTTTAACAAAAATAAGAAATTTATTTTAAAAATATTTTTTTTTTCAAAAAAACGTAAAATTTTTAATTTTTTTGTTAATCATAATAACATATTATGAAAATATTAGAAATTAGAAAAAATGTGTAATATCATTTAATTTATAATTATTTTTTTTCCGAGAAATTTTGGTTCTGTTTTTAAAATATGTAAATCTAATAAAACTTTTACTTTCGCTAAATATTCTCGAAAGTAAGTTTTATATGAAAATATAAATTTCACATCTTTTGCATTATATGCTGATGCTTTTATTCCATATTCCTCTGCGATATAAATTGCTCTTTGATTTTGAAATTCCTGAGAAATAATTGTAAAAGAATTTTGTCCAAAAACTTTTTTACATCTAACAACAGAATCAAAAGTTCTAAAACCAGCATAATCCATAATAATTGCTTTTGACGGAACACCATATTTTAATAATTTTTTTTTCATCATTTTGGGCTCATTATAATATTTTGTCCTGTTATCTCCGCTGACAATTATAAATTTTATTTTTCCGATTTTATATAAAAAAACAGCAGCTTTTATTCTATTTAAAAAGAATGGATTTTCGCCACCACCTTTCAAAAAAGCTGATGTTCCAAGAACTAAACCAACCTTATTAAATGGAAGTTTTTTTTCGTCATTATAAATTTTATCATGAGAAAAAAAAATAACAAAATAATAAGAAAAAATTATTATTAATAAATTTATCAAAAAAATAAAAATTAAAAAACGAAAAAAAATTTTTCCTAAGCTTTTTATAAAGCTATAGGAAAAAAGATTTCTTAAAAATTTTAATAAAAAAATTCTAATTTTTAAAAAAAAATTTTTTGATAAAATTGGCATTTTTTTTTAATTTCTAAAAATATGTAATGGCAGTAATTATAAATAAAAATCCAAGAATTACAGGCCAGAATAAAATTTTAATAAATAAACTATCATTATAATCTATGAACCATATTTTTTTCTCTTTGAAATATAAAAAGGTCGTTATTACAAGAAGTAAAATAGCAAAATATAAAACAAAATAAAAATTTTCTATATAAACGATTTTTTTCAAACTTAAGCTTTCTCTCAGACCAAAATGAGCAAGTAAAATAGTAAAAAGTAAACCTCCGGCAGAAGCAAGAAATCCAGATTTCCCTTCTTCTTTGACATTTAAAACCATAGCAAAAAGCAAAACAATAATCACAAAAAACGGTAATATAACAGAAATAAACGGACTAATAAAATTTCTTTGTATAGTCATTGTATAATATAATTCATAACTTTCTCCCTGTCCGCTGTAGGTTTCTATTCCAAAATCTGTAGAATATTTATGCATAACATAACTAAAATAGCTATTTTTTATAGTCCAGTCAGAAATTACAATTTCTTTGTCAAGTCCAGGTTTTAAAATTGGATTTGTAAATTCATAAGAAGTTAAATCTGGAATGAGATATATATTTTTATCAAAATCTTTATGCCAAAGCCTTATCCAAACATCTTTATTATCGAAAGGATATTTTGAATAATCAAATGATTGTCGTAAAGTTGTTTCAAAATACCAGCCAATAACTTCCCATTTACCATCTTTTGATTTTCTTTTATATGCTTCTTCAATGGAAAAATTGACACTTTCTGGGAAAATAATACCTTTTTCAAATTTTCTTATTGTATCTTCAACTTTATATTTTTGCCAAATATAACCAGTCATGTCTACATCATTAGCATCGGAAAAATTAAAAGATTGAACAAAAATACCAGTAGGAACAAATAAGGGTTTTTCTAAATCATTTTTATTATCAAATACAATTTTTTTAATAAATTTATTCGCACTTGATTGATTAGAAACAATAACTTTATTTTTACGATTAGCATGAGGATATTTTAATATTAATAACCATATTACAACTATGCCAATAATTAAAATTACAGAAAAAATACTGGAATAAAACCATAAATTATTTTCTTCCAATTTATCTATTTTTATAAAAAAAGATAGTATTAAAGAAACCATTATAATTAAATTGAACAGTAGATAAAAATAATTTTCTCTTTTTTCTTTGCTTTTTAAATTTTGTATTGGAAATACAGATACTAAAATCCAATTTGTTTCGGGAATTTTTTGATAAAACAAATAATAATTTTCACCTTTATTTTCGTCAGAAATTCTAATATGACCTTTTTCTTTCAAATTTTCATTTGCTTTCAATTTTTTTGCAAACTTTGTAAATTCTTTATTTTTTTCAGAAAGATCTAATAAAGTTTTTCCATCATGGACATATTCTTTTATTGGGTGATAAATTAATTTTCCTTCATCTGGAGAAATTATAAAAGCATAACCAACTTTTCCCAAATCTAACTCCGTCATAATATCTTTTAAGTTATCCAACGAATAATTCGCAGAAATTACTCCGGAAGCTTTTCCTTCTTTTTTTTCATTTTCATTCTTATAAAATGGAACTCCATATTCAGCTACCATTTCTTTCGACGTTTTGCCAAAATAAACATCTAACCAGTTCTTCTTTTTTTCTAAAATTTCATGATACCAAATGGACGAACTATCTTTTTTTGTATAATCATAACTCAATGATTTCGTAATGATTTTTCCTTTCGACCAAAATGTATAATTACTAAATAATTTATTATTATTAAAATAATCAGATTTACAAGCAACTTCAATACCGTGCATAAATTTATTATCACGACAAATTTTTTTTAAATTTTTTGCTAAAATTAAAGTATCTATTTGCTTATTAGAAATTTTCTTTTCTAAAGAATCAACTATAGAAGACAATTTTTTAAAACGTTTATCTAATTTATTTACAGCAGAATTAGTATTAATTCTCAAAAAACGTTTTAAAACTTCTTTTTCATCCTGTGATTTTGTTACTAGATCATATATTTGATATATCAAAATAACAGAAGAAGTTATTAACAAAATAACAAAAAAAAATCTAATATTTTTTTTTGAAAATATTTTTTTCATTTTTTCATTTTTATTTTTTCACAAAATTATATATTTTTTTTTATAAAAATATTTTTTTTATAATTTTGTGAAAAATATTTTTTAATATGAAAAAAATTTTAATAAAAACATTATTTGAAAAATCAGAAGAATTTTTCGAAAAAAAGATTTTCATAAGTGCCTGGGTACGTACAATAAGAAGTTCTAAAAAATTTGGCTTTATAGAATTAAATGATGGTTCTTGTTTCAAAAATATTCAGATTGTTTATGACAATAGTTTAGATAATTTTGAAAAAATTACAAAATTGTCTCTTGGTTCTTCCATTTCTGTTCATGGTGAACTTGTAAAATCTATGGGTAAGGGACAATCTGTTGAAGTTCATGCAAAAAATGTAGAAATTATTTCTTATTCGTCTCTGGAAAATCCTATACAAAAAAAACGACATAGCTTAGAATATTTGAGAACCATTGCATATTTGAGACCTCGGACAAATACTTTTAAAGCAGTTTTTCGTGTGCGCTCTTTGATTGCTTATGCCATACACAAATTTTTTCAAGATAGAAATTTTGTTTATGTTCATACTCCGATAATTACAAGTACAGACGCAGAAGGTGCAGGTCAAATGTTTAAAGTATCAACTTTAGATTTAGGAAATGTACCAAAAGATGAAAATAAAAATGTAGATTTTTCTAAGGAATTATTTGGAAAAGCAACTTTTTTGACCGTCAGTGGACAACTTGCCGTGGAACCATTTTGTATGGGTTTTGGAAATGTTTATACTTTTGGACCAACTTTTAGAGCAGAAAATTCCAATACACAAAGACATGCAAATGAATTTTGGATGATAGAACCAGAAATCTCTTTTGCTGATTTGGAGGACGATATGGAATTAGCTGAGGATATGTTAAAATATATTATTAACTATGTTTTAGAAAATGCTCCGGATGAAATGGATTTTTTCAATCGTTTTATAGATAGAACTTTATTGAAACGTCTGCAAAATGTCACTAAATCAAAATTTGTAAAAATTACTTATACTAGGGCAATAGAGATTCTAGAAAAATCAAATAAAAGATTTGAATTTCCTGTAAAATGGGGAAACGATTTGCAAACAGAACACGAGAGATTTCTTACAGAGAAAATTTATAAGAAACCTGTTTTTGTTACGGATTATCCAAAAGATATAAAAGCATTTTATATGAAGAATAATCCTGATAATAAAACTGTCAGAGCAATGGATTTACTGGTTCCAGAAGTTGGCGAAATTATTGGTGGTTCACAAAGAGAAGAAAATTTAGAAGTTTTAATTGAACGTATGAAAGAGTTAAATATGCCTATAGAAGAATATTCTTGGTATTTAGATTTACGAAGATTTGGAACTTTTAAACATGCAGGTTTTGGACTTGGTTTTGAAAGAGCGGTAATGTATATTACAGGAATGAAAAATATTAGAGACGTATTACCTTATCCAAGAACTCCAAATAATGCAATGTTTTAGAAAAAAATAATTAAAAAATTTTTTTCAAAAAAACACCCAAAATTTTAATATTTTCGAAAAATAACATTTCGACATTAAACATTGGAGGTTAAAAAAGAAACCTCCAATGTTAAAAAAAAACTTTTTTCAAAAATCGTCCAAAATTTTAATATTTTTTAATTTTGAAATAAAAAAAATTTTTTCAAAAAATGCCCAAAATTTTAATATTTTTTAATTTTGAAATAAAAAAATTTTTTTTCAAAAATCGTCCAAAATTTTAATATTTTTTAATTTCAAAAAAAATTTTTTTCAAAAAACACCCAAAATTTCAATATTTTTTAATTTCAAAAAAAATTTTTTTCAAAAAACACCCAAAATTTCAATATTTTTTAATTTCAAAATAAAAAAATTTTTTTCAAAAAACACCCAAAATTTCAATATTTTTTAATTTCAAAATAAAAAAATTTTTTTTCAAAATTCGGCAAATTTTTATGATTTTTTTTACAATTAAAAAAAAATATTTTTCAAAAAAACAGCAAAATTTTATGATTTTTTATAATTAAAAAAAATTATTTTCAAAAAAACGGCAAAATTTTAATAATTTATTAAAAAAAATTTTTTCCAGAAAATGCCGAAATTTTAATATTTCAATTAAAAATTTTTCCAAAAAACGCCAATTTTTAATTAAAAAAAATGCGATTATGCGATGTTTTTCATCTACATTTATAAATTTATATGAATAATAGATCTACTGAAAACACCGCAAATTGAAGGAAATTTCTTCTTTATTTTAAGGTTTTATTTTTTAATCTTAAATTTATAATAAAAAAAATGATTTTATTTTTTTAATAAATCAAAAATATTTATCTTTGATTTTTTTAATAATTTAATCAAATTATATTTTTGTTATGCAAATTAATCTTAAAAATGCAATTAGAAAATTTTATCCTAATCCTGTTTTAGAACAAGTATATTTTGAGGCTATTGCAAATTCAATTTATGCCAATGCTACAGAAATAGATTTGATCATCAATATTGAAAGTTATTCAAAACCTGATACTTTTGAGTTAATTATTAAAGATAATGGAGACGGTTTTAATGATAGAAATTTTGAGAAGTTTTGTAAATTATTAGAAACCGATAATGAAGAACATAAAGGTTTAGGTAGATTAGTTTTTCTAAACTATTTTAAAGATGTAAAGGTAGTTAGTAAATATAATGATGAAATAAGAACTTTTATTTATTCACAATCTTTTGATGAGAATAAGTTTGAAAATAAAAATAATATTAACAAAGAAAATCAAACAGTTTTACATTTTAAAAATTATTCAAAAAAAACGGTTTATAAATATGATTTTATCAAACCAAGCCATTTAAAATTTATTATAGAATTACATTTTTTTCCTTTATTTCATCAATTAAAAAAAGATTATAAAAATTTATGTATAAATATTTCTTTAAATACAAAAGAAAAGAACTCTTCTAAGGGTTTTTATAATGATAAACAAACCATTATTGTCAAAGAAATTCCTGATTTAGAACTAATTAAATTACCGTCCTCTATTTCCATTTTTGATGAAATGGAATTATTTTATAGTATTGAAAAGAATAATGAACCAACAAGAATTATTACAGCAATTTGTGCAGAAGGTAGAACTATCCCTTTAGATTTGATAAGTAAAGAAAATATTCCGCAAGGCTATCGTATTGTATTTTTAATTTATTCTAAATATTTTTATGGAAAAGTAAATGATTCTATACAAGATATTGAAATTAAACAACATGATTTTAAATCAATAAAAACTATTTTAATTACAAAAATCAATGATATTCTTAAAGAAAGAATACCATCTATTCAAGAAAAAAATAACCAAATTAAAAAAAATCTAATGGAGAAATATCCTCATTATGATGGTTATTTTGATAATGAAACATTTGGTTTAATTAATAGAAATAAAAGTTTAGAAATTGCACAAAAACGATTTTTTGAAGCTCAGAGAGAAATTTTAGAAGCAACGAATTTAACCGAAGAACAATATGAAAAATCTATAGAAATTTCATCAAGAGTTTTAATGGAATATATTTTATATAGAAATATTACCATTGAAAAGCTAAAAAAGATAAATAAAGATAATATTGAAGCTGATATTCACAACTTAATTGTTCCACAATATTTACAATCTAATAGAGATAATTTCATAAATGATATTTATGTTAATAATGCTTGGTTGCTTGATGATAAATTTATGACTTATTCTACTATTTTGAGTGAAAAAAGAATGGAAGATTTAATCAAAACCATTGTAAAAGATGATAGGATTAAATCTGATGGTCGTCCAGATATATCTATTATTTTTTCTGATAATCCAGAAAAACCTGATAATAAAGTAGATGTTGTTATTGTAGAACTAAAAAGATTAGAAACAAAATTAGCAGAAAAAGAAGAAGTTATTAGCCAATTAAAACAAAGAGCAAGAAGATTATTAAAATATTATCCCAAGAAAATTCAAAGAATTTTCTTTTATGGTATTCTTGATTTTTCTTCTGAATTTATAGATTCATTAGAAGAAGCTGATTATTTTGAAATTTATTCAAAAGATAAGGCTTTTTATGGAGAAGAAAAGGTGAAATATGAAAATAAGTTTACATATATAGGAGTTAATCTTTTATCTTTTGATGCTTTCTGGAAAGATGCAGAAAGTAGAAATGAAACATTTTTACGAATATTAAAAAATAGTTTTATGAAAAATAAAACATAGAAAATTAAATCATCATATTTTCATTTTTTTTTGTAAAATGTTGCTTTTTATTTAATTTTTATTTTAATTTTTATTTTCCATAAACTTTATTTTTCAAATAATTCAAAAAAAAAAGTTTTTTTGAAAAAAATTATAAAAAACCTAAAAATTAGGTTTATACAAGTTGAAATTTTTTTCCGTAATTTTTTATTTCATTTGTTTTAAACAATCTAATAAACTATCTTTCCAATGTGGGATTTCATAATTAAACTCTCTCTTTAATTTTGATTTATTTAAAACGCTGTAATGTGGTCTTTTTGCAACAGTGGGAAAATCTTTTGTTTCTATTGGAATTAGTTTCAAATTTATATCATAAAAATCAATAATTTCCTTTGAAAAATCAAACCAACTGCAAACTCCTTCATTAGAAAAATTATAAATTCCTTTCTTAAATTTTTTTTTATTTTCAATTTTTTCTTTCAAAATATGAAAAATAATTTTTGATAGATCTTTTGCATAAGTTGGAGTTCCAATTTGGTCAAAAATAACACTTAGTTTTTCAACTTTTTTTGCTAATTTCAAAATTGTCTTTACAAAATTATTTCCATAAGAAGAATAAAGCCAAGAAGTTCTTAATATAATATATTCTATATTAGAATTTATTATTATTTTTTCTCCAGCCAATTTACTCTTTCCATAAACAGAATTTGGATTTTCTTTATCATCTTCTTTATAAGGAAAATATTTTTTTCCATTAAAAACATAGTCTGTAGAAATATGAATTAGCTTACAATTATGTTTTTCACACATTTTCACAAGATTTTCCATTGCTTTTCCATTAATTAAAAATGCTTTTTCCTTTTCACTTTCCGCTTTATCTACATTTGTGTAGGCGGCACAATTTATTAAAAAATCTATTTTATTTTTAGCAAAAAATTTTTCTAAACTTTTAAAATTACTTATATCTAATTCTTCAAAATCAGTAAAAATAAAATCAAAAAAATCGCAAGAACTAGATAAGTTTCTTATTTCACTTCCAAGCTGTCCATTTGAGCCAGTAACTAATATTGTTTTCATAATTTATTTTTCTTAAAATTAAGAAATGTAAAAAAATAACAATTTTTGAAAAAAATTTAAAATTTTCATCAAAATAAAAATTAAAAAAAAATGACAATTTTGAAAAAAAAATGTTTTCATTTAAATGAAATATTTCATATTTTTTATATAATAACATTAATTAATTATTAATAATATTTTTTTTTTGATAAAAATTCAAAATATATTTTGAATTTTTGTAAAAAAATATTTTTTTTGTAAAAAATATATATAATTATTAATTAATAATAAATCTGATTTGAAAAAAAAAATATTTTACAAAATTTTTATTCTGTTTGTTTTTTTGTTTTTGCAAAATCAAAAATTGTATTCACAATTTTCAAATCCGACTTTACAAAAAAAATATAAAATAGCAACAAAGGAATTTAATGAAAAAAATTACAGTAAAGCCTTAGGTTTATTTTTATATTTTGATACTATCAAAACAAATGAAAATAAAATAAAAAAGATATTATTAGAAATAAAATATAAAATAAGTGTTTGTTATATTAATTTTGAGGCTCAGGAAAGATTTAAAGCTATTCCTTTTTTAGAAAAAATAATTAAACAAAATCTATATAAATTTCCAAATAAGGCTTACATAGAATTAGCAATTTTATATCACTCAGATTATCAATTTAAAAAAGCAATAGAAATTTTAAATATTTTTCAAGAACAGACTTCAAAAAGAAATGAACATTATAAATTCTCCATGAGAATGATAGAGATTTGCAAATCTGCCGAAAAAATAATATCCAGAAAACCATCAATACATCTCGAAAATTTAAGAAATATTAGTATGCCATTAAATATGGTAAATTCTGATTATAACCCAATTATTTTACCTGATTTAAATGTTATGTATTTTATCGCTTTAAACTCAAAAAGTGGAAAAAAAGAAATAAAAGTTTCTCATAAAGAAATTGGTATTTGGAAAAAATCAAAAACAATTAATATAAATTTTGGGGAAAAAATAGATATAAATTCCATTTCTCTTGCAGGAATTTCTTACGATGGCAATATTTTATTTTTTCAAAAAAAAGAGAAAAAAAGAGCAGATATTTATTTTAGTGAAAAAAGAAATAATAGTTTTGGAGTTTTGAAAAAATTAGATGCTAATGTAAATTCTAGACATTTAGAAGGGAAAATTTATATTAATAGAAAAGGAAATGAAATTTATTTTTCGAGTGATAGACCAGGAGGATATGGAGGAAAAGATATTTATAAAGTAAAAAAAATGAAAAATAATAAATGGAGCAAAGCAATTAATCTTGGTGAAAATATAAATACTATTTATGATGAAGATTCACCATTTATACATTCTAATTCTAATACAATTTATTTTAGTTCTAAGGGTCATAATACTATGGGTGGCTATGATATTTTTAAATCAAAAATTATAGAAGATGATAAATTCGAACTTGCAGAAAATTTATCTTATCCAATTAATACTCCACAGGATAATTTGTATTATGTAATTTCGGAATCAGAAAATAGTGCTTATTTATCTTCTGTAAAAAAATCTAATCCAAATTATCATGAAATTTTCTTCATAGATTTAAAATCATCAATAGAACAAAGTATGATAAATGGAAATATTTTTACAAAAAATATGAAAGCAATAAAAGCTTCAGTCAAAGTTATTAATAAGGAAACAAAAAAAAAAGAGAACTATATTTTTACTCCAAATTACAAAATAGGAAAATTTTTAATGATAATACCTCCGGGAAAAGAATATAAAATGTTAATAGAAACTAAAAATTTCACAACACAAAATATAGATATTCGCATTCCAAATCAAACTTACTTTTATAAGATGTTTCAAAAAATAATATTAGAGCATGTATATTTATTAGGGAAAAAAGTCGGAGAGAAAACTATAATAGAAAATTCTTTTTATGATAATTATAAAAAAGGCATAGAATCTCGTTTAAATTCTGACGAATTAAAAAAGATACAAGAATATAGAAATAAACTTTTTCAATATTTAAAAAAGATAAAAAAAACTTCTAAGGATTTAGGTCCAGATAAAGTAAATAAATTAATGTCGAAAACAAAAATTCCTGATATAAAAGAAGAAGATAATTCTAATTTATTATTAAGTTTTATAGAACAAGCAATAGAAAATGTTGATTCAACTGCTCTGGAAGAATTAGGAAAAAATACTTTATATGTAGAAAATTATGAAAACACTTTTTTTATTTCAACAGGAGAAAAAGATTATGATCATATGGAAGAATTAGAAATAAATAATAAAATAATAAAAACTGCTCCAACAATAAGAGCAATTTTAGAAAATTCAGAAGAAAATTCTTTGCAAAAAAAAGAGAAAATTATTAATGATAATTATTTTAATATAAATAAAAAATATATTACTACTTATAGTGTTTATTTTCGTCAGGGCGAATCTGATTTTGACGTAAATTATAATAATAAATATTTTGCAAAAAATTTAGATGAAATTGCTCGTTTTTTAATAAACAATAAAAAACTTGCTGTTGAATTACAAGGTTATGCTGATTCTAAGGGTGATAGAATAAAGAATTTGAAACTTTCTAATGAAAGAGCAAAAGCAATAAAAGATATTTTTATAGCTGGTATGGATAATAGGAAAAGGATTTTTAATGAAAAAAATAAATTGTCGATAATTTCTTTTGGTGATACTAAATCACGAAATGAAGTGACAGAAGAAGATAGAAGAAAAAATCGTAGAGTAGATATAAAAATATTTGAATTAAATTGAGAAAATTTAATATTTTGAAAAGAATTTTTTACATAAAACAGAAATACATTATTAAAATAATAATTTTTTTATTATTTTGTTTATTTCTTTTTTCAAAAGCTAATGCACAAGTTTTTAAGGAATACGAAGTAAAAGCAGCTTATATTTATAGTTTTACAAAATTCATAGATGTATGGCCATCTAATAATGTATATGCGGAAAAAAAATTTGTAATTGGCTTATATGGAGGTACAAAAATAAAAAAAGAATTAGAAAAGCTTTTAAAAAATAGAAAAATTCGAGGTAAAGAATGGGAAATTATTTATTATCCTTCCATTTCTGATTTTCAAAATAAAAAATATAAAGAACCAGATATTATTTTTGTATCGGAAATAGCTAAGGATAAAATTTATGATCTACTCTTTGCTGTTCAAGAAATTTATAATGAATCATCAAAAAAGAAAAAATCTATTTTAACCATTGGTGATAATTTAGATGGATTTTGTGAAAGTGGAGGTATGATAAATTTTACACCAAAAAATTCTAAAAGACAATTTCAAATTAATAATGAAGCTGTTAAAAATGCTGGATTTAAAATAAGTTCTAAACTTCTACATTTATCAAAAATAATTGAAAATTTCCCAGAGTAAAATATAGTTTGGAATTTGTCATAAAATAATTGGTTTTTTTCAAAAAAAAAAATATTTTTTATTATAAAATTCATTAAAATAATTGGTTTTTTTCAAAAAAATTATTTATTTTTATAAAATTTATTAAAATAATTGGTTTTTTTCAAAAAAAAAATATTTTTTATTATAAAATTCATTAAAATAATTGGTTTTTTTCAAA
>JAOZVH010000264.1 GCA_029938235.1 Bacteroidales bacterium | reverse complement strand
AAAATTTTTTCAAAAAAATGCAAAAAATTCTTAATTTTATTAAAAAAAATTTTTTCAAAAAAACGTCTAAAATTTTTAATTTTTAACGGAAAAAAATTTTTTCAAAAAAACGTCTAAAATTTTTAATTTTTAACGAAAAAAAATTTTTTCAAAAAAATGCAAAAAATTCTTAATTTTATTAAAAAAAATTTTTTTCAAAAAAACGTCCAAAATTTTAATATTTTAAAAAATACAACGCATTATGCGTCATCGTCCACGCTTGAACGTGGAATACCAAATCAAGCGTGGACGATGACGCATATTGGTTTTTTTATTTTTTTAAAATAGTCTATTATTTCCAATTTTCCAAAATTCAAAAACATGACGCTTTTGAATTTTGGATTATTTTTTTCACAAATTGAACTTTGTTTTATTATTCATAATTAAGGGGCGATTACTCTATTATAAAAACTAATATCATCAATAGCTCCATTAAAAGTGTGATTATTATCAATACGTCTTCCGGATCTAATTTGATTAATATTTAATGCTTCTTCAAATGTGTATGTTAAAATCCCTAATTGTGAACCATCTAAATAAATAGTTATTTCTCCACCAGATCTTGTTACAAGAATATCGTAAAATTGACCTAAAACAAAATTTTCTGGTAATGTTAAATATTTCTCCTGAGTTCCAAGTCTAACAATTATTCTATTTCCATGATCTTCCCAAATTTCAAAATAATGATTGTTAGTTGATAAAATAGAATTATGTGCGTGATCTTGGAAAGAAACAGTTGCTTTTACAGAAAAATCATTAAGCCCATTTAATATTTCGCTTGGGAATGTTAAATAACCAGCGGTATTAAAAATAGTTACAGTATTATTAATTAATTGTGGTTCAGGTGTTCCTACTGAACTTGCCTCATAATGATTAGGACCATATCCAGTAAAATCTTCATTAAAAGTAAAACCAGCTATCAAAGACAAATCATTTAACATTTGGCAGTTATCAAGAATAACACTAAGCGGCTCTATTTTTGCAAAATGTTCTAATTCCTGAACTGTAAAAGTATATTCGCAATCTGTGTATCCATCTTTTTGGAAAACAAATTTATATTCATAATATTCTCCAGAACCACCAAAAGTGATTTCGTTAAAAATACTATCTAAATTAAATGTATTTAATAAGTCTTCACAGCAATCGCTTATTCCGTAAACAAGTATGTTTGCGTCGGTAAGTTCAAAATGATTACTACTTTCTGAAAAAGTAAAAGCACCTACTCTAATACAAATACATGCTGGACATATAACATCTATTGAAGTATAACCAGACCACTCTCCAAGAGGACAATCAAGACAATTTGTGCCTACCACTTCAACAGTTATTGGTGTGGAATCGTCTTCAGTTATGTCAAAACAAATTGGAGCGGGGTCATTAACTTTTTCAGCAAACTCCGAATTTTCTTGTGGCAATAAATACAACATTTCATCACTTGCATTGTAAAGTATAAAATCAGTAATTTTATAACTACCAACTTTAAGAACAATTGATTTTATTTTCAAATTGTCATTTATTATAGATACATTATTTGTTTTTTCATAAACAACTTCTTCAGATACAGCATCAATTATACGAATTTCAATAGATGCTACTTCTTCTGGGATGACATTAGCATTTTTTAATAAACTCTCTTCTACTTCTACTAACTGCGTCTGAATAGAAAAACCAACAGTACCACTTCCTTCTACATTTTCTACTACTTCTGCTTCTTTTATTATTACACGTTCTTTTTCTTTAGTACAGGAAAAAAATGTAATAACAAAAAGACTTATTACTAATGTAATAAATTTATTTTTAATAAAAAAATTCATAATTTCAATTTTTATTTTTTTTAATAAATAAAATATATTTATGCTTTCACTCATAAGACAAAATGAAAAAGCGGATTTGCACATTTTTTATAAAAAAAATTGAAAAATTTTTTATTAATATATTTTTTTTAATTTGCAAAAAATTAAAAAAATTAGCAAAATATGCGAAAACAAATTTTAGAATTGTCTTATGAATAAGGTCTCTTATAAAATTGAAGATTTATTGGCAAGTGATTCTATTGAAAAACGTAAAAAAGGCTTTGAAGTATTAATAAATAATTATTACAGTTTTATGTTTGCAAGAGCAAGAGCTATCATTAAAAATGATGTTGATGCAGAGGATATTGTTTATCATTTCCTTGAAAAAAAAATAATAAATGAAAAATATACTATTAATAAAGAAAAAATTAAAAATATAAAAGCATTTTTGAACACGGCAATAACACATGAAGCAAAAAACAAATGCAAGAAATTAAATAAAAAAAGAGAAAATGAAGAAAGTTTAAAATACAAATTATTGGAAAACGAATATCATGACATTGAAATAATTATGCAAAAATTGATAGAATTAGATTTATTTAAAAAATGTATAATAAAAAAAAATAATGCGGAGCTATTAGAGTTTTTTAAATTATTTTGTAATGGCTACAAAATTCAAGAAATTGTTAAACAAATGAATTTAGATTATAATCAAACTCGAAATATAAAGAGCCGATTTATTAGACAAGGACAAAAATGTGCAAAACAATTAGATATTGAAAGTATACCATGGATTTAAAAAATAATTACATATCAATAGAAACAATCGCCGACTACTGCTACGGTGATATGAACCAATTAGATGAAAATGTTCTGGAAAAATTCTTAGAACAATATCCAGAATGGCAAATAAGTATTGACGATTTTACCGAACTTATGTTTAAGAAAAATATGCCCAAAACTGAACTGCTGGTATTCTTGCAAATAAAAAAAGAAGAAAATTTTAAAAATTTATTTCCAGAACAAAAAAATATTTTTACAAACCGTTATCTTAAAATAGGATATGCCGCAACTTTGTTTTTACTATTTGGAATATTAATATTTATGGTTGATAGCCAAAATAAATTAAATGTTGCAGAAAAAAAACTAATGCAAAAAGATTCTATTATTGTTGATATGAATACAGTAAACAATAATATTAATATTGAAAAAGATTTATTAGAAAATCAAATGACAGAATATAAAAAACAAATTAATAATTTATCAAATGATAATATTGAAAAAGATTTATTAGAAAAACAAATTGCTAAATATAAAGAACAAATTAATATTTTAAAAAAAAATAATAATATTGAAAAAGATCTATTAGAAAAACAAATGGCTGAATGTAAAGAACAAATTAATATTTTAAAAAACAATAATAATATTGAAAAAGATCTATTAGAAAAACAAATGGCTGAATGTAAAGAAGAATTAGAAATTATAATATTTAAAAAAGAATTAGAAAGTAAAATAGCTAAATGTAAAGAAGAAATTTATACACTTAAAAATGATATTGAAAAAGATCTATTAGAAAATAATAGGACTAAATATAAAGAACAAATTAATATTTTTAGAAATATTAATATTTTTAAAAATATTAATATTGTAAATTATTTATTTGAAAAACAAATCGCTAAAATTAAAAAAGAATTAGAAAATAAAATGATTGAACACAAAGAAGAAGTTGACAACTTTAAAGGAAAATTAGGAAATAGAATTAAATACAAAGGAGAGGTTGATAACTTTAAAAATAATAATAAAAGTTCATTAAAAAACATTGCACAAAATGAGGTATTTGAATTTTTATTTTTAACAAATATAAAAGAATTAACTGACAGTGATAATGATAATGAAATAGATAATAAAGAATACATGGAAACAACAATAAAAAAAATTGAATACGAAAAAAATAATGATTGTAGGACTTACATTAATATTGCAAGAACAGCATTGCTTTTTTTAAAAGAAGATACTAATAATATAGAAATGATTGATAAAGCAGAAATTAGCATTCAATATGTTATTAACAGAGAAAATTATTGTTATGAAAATCAGAGACAAGCAGCTTTGTTATTATTTGCTTATGTGCAGTTATATAAGGAAAATAAATACACGGCTTTATTTTATCTTAATATATTATTAAAGGAAAAATATAAGAAAAATGATATTTATCATAAGGCAAAAAAATTAAAAGAAAAATTAATTTCTACCGATTAGTAAATTGCTTACTTAAATTTGAGATATTATATTCTTTTTGTTTGAAAAAAATCGGAAATCAAGCGTGGACGCAATAGCCGTATCTAAGCATATTAATTACTTGTAAATGAACATTTACCAATATTTCTAAAAGATTTATGTATTTTCTTTTCTAAATAAAGCATATTCGTTAAGATTTTTTGTAATTTTTTGTCCATTTTTTAATTTGTTCGGTTTTTTGTTTATC
>JAOZVH010000066.1:14048-15111 GCA_029938235.1 Bacteroidales bacterium | reverse complement strand
ATAAATGATTGACTTTTTTCATTGTAAATGCAAAGATAATATTTTATACGGAAAATTTTTTAAAAGAGTACTTATTACAATTACAAAAGATAAAATAAATATTTCAAATGCTTTCTTTTCTATGAAATTAAATAAGTATATTTTTTATATTTTAAGCCAAGATATATTTTTTGAATACTTAGATAGTGTTTCTACAGGTGCTATGTATCCAGTTTGTAAAAAACAAGATATTTTAAATTTTAAAATCCCATTACTTACAAAGTCTATTCAAAATAAAATAGTAAAAGAGTGCGAAACTATAGACAAAGCAAGCGAAAAAGCACATTTAATTATTGATAAATCTAATTCAGAGATTTATAATTATGTAAAAAAATTAAATAATAATAATTGGGAAAAATCGACATTTGAAAATTTAAAAATAGACATTTTAGGTAATTTGTCAAAAATACCAAAAAAAGAAATTTTAGAGATTGGAAAATATCCAGTGATAACACAAGAATCAAATAAATTAATATCTGGTTATACAAATGAATCATTGGTTATTACAGATTTGCCTTTAATTATTTTTGGCGATCATACTTGTATTTTTAAATATATTGATTTTCCTTTTGTAAGAGGTGCAGATGGCACAAAATTATTAAAAGTTGATAGCAAAAAAGTTATTCCTAAATATTTTTATTTTGTAATAAAACAATCACAAATAACAAATAAAAATAAATATGAAAGACATTATAAATATATAAAAAATTTAGAAATCCCAGTTCCACCATTATCTGAGCAAAAAATTTTAGTATACAAATTAGAGAAATTAGAAAATGAAATAAGAGATGCAAAATTGATAATTGAAAGTTCTTCGGATAAGAAACAAAAAATAATGGATAAATATTTAAAATAAAAAAATTATTAAAATTTTGGTTGTTTTTTTGAAAAAATTTTTTTTTAATAAAATATTAAAAATTTGGCGTTTTTTTGAAAAAAAATTTTTTTTCAAATTATAAAAAATTGGATTTTTTTTGAAAAATTTTTTTTAAATCAAAAATTATAATTTATTTTATAATAAATA
>JAOZVH010000066.1:0-13948 GCA_029938235.1 Bacteroidales bacterium | reverse complement strand
AAAATTATAATTTGTTTTATAATAAATAAAATTCGTAAAAAATTGGCGTTTTTTTAAAAAAATTTTTTTTCAAAAAACGCCAAATTTTAATGATTTTTTATAATTTATAAAAAATTCATTAAATTTGTGAATTTCAAATAAAAAAAATTATGATTAATTGTAATGGCAAACTTTTAGATTTGGAAACACCAATAGTAATGGGTATTTTAAATTTAACACCAGATTCATTCTTTGACGGTGGAAAATATAAAAATGAAAAAAAAGTTTTAGAAAGAGTGGAAGAAATTTTAAAAGAAGGTGGGGAAATTATTGATTTAGGAGCAGTTTCAACTCGTCCAAAATCAAAAAATATTACTGCCGAAGAAGAACTAAAAAGACTTAATAATTTTGTAAAAATAATAAGGAATAATTTTCCAGATGCAATTTTATCACTGGATACTTTTCGCTCTGATATTGCAGAAAAAATGGTTAATGATTATAAAATAGACATAATTAATGATATTTCCGGAGGAACATTAGATGCTAAAATGTTCGAAACCATTGCGAATTTGAAAGTTCCATATATAATGACGCACATACAAGGAAATCCACAAAATATGAATAAAAAAGTAAATTACAAAAATTTAATGATGGATATTAATTTATTTTTTGCAAAAAAATTAGATAAGTTAAAAAAACTTGGTGTGAATGATGTAATTTTAGACCCAGGTTTTGGTTTTGGAAAAACTTTACAACAAAATTATAAAATATTGAGTTTTTTAGAAAATTTTAAAATTTTTGATCTGCCAATTTTGGTTGGTTTATCTCGTAAATCAATGATTTTCAACTTATTGAATTCTACAAGCGAAAAAGCTCTTAATGGAACAACAGTTGTTAATACAATAGCTTTGCAAAAAGGAGCAAACATTCTAAGAGTTCATGACGTAAAAGAAGCAGTAGAAAGTATAAAAATTTTATCTGAAATAAATTAAAATAAAAAAAATTATTTTTTTATTTTACAAAAAAAAATTTTTTTTTAAATTTAAAAAAGAATATTATGGAAATTTATTGCGATAATTATGTAAAATATATTTACAATGAAGAAAATTTTTTATTGGAAGAATATTGGTATGCAGAATCTGAGAGTATGTATGAGGAAGAATTAAGAGATATTATGTTGATGCTTGTTAATTTTTTTTATGAAAAAAAAACAAAATTATTCTTTTCTGACATGAGGAATTTCTTATTTGTAATAGATCCAGATTTGCAAGTTTGGGTAGATGAAGTGGTTTCTTCAGTGGCAAATAAAAGTATAACAAAAATAGCAAGAACTATGAGTTCTGATTTTATTTCTCAAATGTCTTTGGAGCAATTTTTTGAAGAAGAACATTATTCAAAGATTATAAAAAATAAGTTTTTTGATAATAAAGAAGATGCAATGAATTGGCTTTTGGAATAAAAAAATATGAATATTAAAACCATTTTTGAAATGAAATTCCAAATTTCAAAAAAATTTGGAATTTCATTTCAAAACAATTATTTTTTTAAAATAATGTAACCAGTTTTAATAATATTAAAATCTCTCGCTTCGAAAATAAAAAAATATGTTCCATCAGGAAGTTTATCCCCTGTGGCTTTATCACGCATAGAACCATTGTCATAAGTTCCAGCCCATTCATTATTATAATTTTCTGCCTTGAAAACTATATTTCCCCATCTATTAATTACCGTTAAAACATTATTCGGACTGTTCTCTATACCGTTTATTACAAAAAAATCATTAATAGCATCATTATTCGGCGAGAATGAATTTGGTATATATATCGGAATATCAGTATATTGGAAAAATATTTTAACAACAGCATCATTGCAATAAGAAAAATCAACATCATCACAAATTTCATAATTAAAAATAATTTCTCCATTTTGTCCGAAATAACTTGTATCCGGAGCATAAAAAATTGTTCCATTTTCATTTATTCCGACTTCTCCATAAACAGGTTTAGAAACATAAGAAATATAAATGGAATCACCATCTTCATCTTCGTCATTCGCCAAAACATCTATATTTATTAATTCGCTATTTTTTAAAGTTATCACGTCATTATTTGCAATCGGAGGATGATTTACCGGAGTAACTTCAATATAAACTATAACAGTATCACATAAATTTTCGTCGTCGCAAAGAACTATTTCAAAAATATCTGTTCCGGTAAAATTATCTGACGGCGTATAAATAAAACAAGGAAATTCTGTAATTGAAATATTACCATAATTTGGATTTTCAGAAACATTCATAATTAAATTTTCGCTCTCGTCTTCAAATGATATACAAATGGTTTTTGGTGTTTCTTCCGGAGTGGAATATTCTAACTCATTTGTAGAATTTCCCCAAGTATTTACAATTATAGGCGGGTCGTTTTTTTCAATAACATTTGCAAAAATCACAACAGTATCACATATAGAATTTTTACAAACTCCAATTATAAAATTATCAGAACCATTAAAATCTTCATTCGGAATATATAAAAAACAAGAATCATTAATTTCATTAATTTGAGAATTTTCAAAATTATTGATAATTTCAAAACTTTCATGAAAAAATAAATCATCACACAATTCAAAATTTGTATCTTCATAAGTGTCAAAATAAATGGTGTCATTCTGAGGAAAAACATTCATAATTATACTAAAAGTATCACACAAAACTGGAGAACCATCATCACAAAAAATAATTTCCAAAGCATCAATACCATTAAAATTTTCATTTGGAAAATAAATAAAACAAGAGTCATTTTCTATAAAAATTTCACCATTTTGAGAAAAATTATTTTCAGAGATAAAAATATTATTTTCGTCTAAATCATAAAAATTTAAACAAATTTTAATAGATGAGTCTTCATTTGTAAATTCTTCCATTTCTTCTAAAATGTTTCCATCGTCATCAACAACATTTGGAATGTCATTTATTTCTGTAACTTCAATAATTACAATCAAATTATTACAAAGATTTTCTTCTGAATCATCACAAAAAATAATTTCTAAAGAATCTATTCCAACAAAATTAGTATCTGTAAAATATGTGAAACAAAGAATCTCAATTTCAATTTCTCCAATTAAAGATGTTGCATTTGTAATGTTAATTTGGTCGCCGTCAATATCTAAAAAATTCGGGCAAATTTCCAAAAAAGAATCTTCTGGAATTGTAAAATACAATGTATCAGTAATTTGACCGTTTTCATCAATAACTTCTGGAAAATCTTCTGTTGGCAAAACATCAATAAAAATAAAAACACTGTCGCACATTTCTTCTTCGTCGCAAACAAAAATTAAAACACTATCTAAACCATTAAAATTTTCATTCGGCGAATAAATTATACAACTGTCTTCAAAAGAAATTTCACAATTTCCATAGAAATAATTTTCAGAAAAATTCCAATTTTCATTATCTAAATCGAAAACATTTAAACAAATAGTTATAGAGCTGTCCTCTTGAATTGTTGTAAAAATTGTGTCTAAATTGTTATTTTCATCATCAACAATTTGCGGAGCATCATTTACTGGAATTACTTCCATAACAACAAAAGCTGTATCACATAAAGAGACAATATTCTCATCACAAACCGTGAAAATTAAAGTGTCAAAACCGTTAAAATTTTCGTTTGGATAATAAATAAAACAAGTATCTCCATAAGGCTCTAATTCTATTTCGCCATTACCAGTTGATGATTCAGCAAAATTTACATCTAAAATATCATCTCCCAAATCAATAACATTTACACAAATTTCCAAAGGAATTTCCTCAGAAGTAATCTCAAAAATAGTATCAATATTTTCTCCATTTTCATCTAAAATTTCAGGAAAATAATTAAATTCTGTTATGGAAATTAAAACTTTCGCCGAATCACATAAACCAAAATCATCGCAAATTTTATAAAAAAAACTATCTAAACCATTAAAATTTTCATTTGGAGCATAATAAATGCTATCTAAATTTAACAATTCTATTTCTCCAAAAATTGGATTTTCAATAATTTCCGTTGTAAAATTATCTCCATTAATATCAAAATCGTTATTCTGAACATCTATAATTATTGTTTCATTTTCTAAAATATTAACTGTGTCATTATTCGCAACTGGCTCTCTATTAACAAACAAAATATTACTTGCTGTTTGGGAAAAAATTTTTTCTGCCTCCATAGAATAATTACTGATATAATTTTGTTGAATATCTTGCGAAGCACATAAAAAATAAATTTCATCGTCTCCGGGAAGTGTAATTTCTACCTGCCAATTTTCTGAATAATTTGAAATGTAAGATATTTCTGTCCAATTTGTATTTTGAGATTTTACATAAATATGTATGGGATTTCCATTTCCAGTACCATTTAAAATAAAAGTTTTTCCAACATATTTAATTGTGTCTGTTGTCAATCCTTTTGCAAAAGAAAGATTTTCTTGGTTATTATTAAAATTTCCAGAAATATTACCGTCTATTCTAATTCTACCGTCTCCACCGTCTCCTCCATCAAAAGAATTATTACAATTTTCAATTGAACCACAAAGTCCACCGATTCCACCATTAACTTCTAAAGTAAAATTTCCTGTGTGCGAAATTTTTGAACCAATTATAATATTTCCTCCGGAGCCTCCGCCGCCTCCGGAAGAACTATCTGGACTTGCCCAATTATTAAAAACTCCACCATTAGAACCGTCTCCACCATTTGCAATAATTTTATTTAAATTATTGAAATTTTTATAAGCATGCAAAGAAATTCCACCGCCTCCGCCGCCACCGTTTCCACCTTTTTGTGCTAGCCAAACATTACCTGCTCCGCCACCAGAACCACCATAAATAGGAATTATAAAAGAATTACCGTTAATTTTCCCTCCATTGTTTACAGTGTTGCCTCCTCCTTTTTCTCCATTTGTGGCATTTCCGCCACCACCTCCACCAAAAGTTGGCGGATCTTCTGTACTATATTCTCCTCCTGCACTTGCTCCACCATAACCACCTTCTGCTGGTTGCATTCCAACAAGACCTGAAGAGCCACTCATTCCAAATGGATGTCCTGTTCCTCCTCCACCACCTTGATCACAACTTCCGGAAGCTCCAAGTATTCCATTTAAACTAAGATTTCCATCATATATTTCTAAAGCTATAAAATTGCCTGTTGACTCTCCGGTTTGATAAATAATTGTACTTGGATAACAGCTGTAACCACCCGAGGTAAAACCATTACCACCGTTTCCATTTTTTGAACCAGCACCTCCACCTCCGCCTCCAACTCCAGCATTTTTACCTGTAGAACTTACACTTAAAATTGTGTTTTCACCTATAAAAATATCATTTAAACTAATAATATTTACAGGTAAATATCCTTGATTTCCATCCAAAATAGGATCACAATCCTCATTAGAAATAGTATAAATTCCATTAGCATCTAAAATAATATTTTCAAATATCATCGCTCCACGTGGAGAACGTATTCCCATATTTCCGCCGGAACCAAGAACTCCGGGAAAATTAGAATTTAAAGAATCTTGCGGCTTTATAATATAAAAAGTATCAAGAATTTCAAAATGTAAATCATTTATTATTAAAGATAAAGGGATTTTAAATTCATCATTTAATTCTCGCCAGTCAGAAGAATTTGGCTCTAAACCATTATGTACAAAAATCTGTGTTGTTATTAAACTACCGTTCCAACTGACAAACAAAGGTGAAATGGTAATTTTATTATTATCTTCTTGATTTTTACAGATCAAACGAATATAAGAATTTTCATTATTTGAATAATAACCATCATCTCCGAATACCTGATATGGAATTTCTGAATTATAATATGGATAAGAAGCAAAAACTTCTACTTTTGTTGCATAAGAAGGAACTCCAATATCTGGCATTATATGAGAAATCTCCTGAGAATAAGAATAAAAAGAATATATTATAAATATAAAATAAAATACTAAAGTTTTCATAATTTTTTTGAAAAGAATAAAAAATGTGTTTTTCTTGAAAAAGATTTTTCAAAAAAACAAAAAATTTTTAATGTTTTAATTTTAATTAAATAATTTTTTTCGAAAAAAATTATTTTTATTTATTAAATAAATTAGCCTTAGATTCTGTCCTATTTATAATCCTTAAAATGTTTTTTTTATGAGTTATTAATAATAAAATTGAAATTGAAATTGAAAAAATAATTAATGGTAAAGATTTGGTTTCGAAAAAAAATATCAATAAAATAGGAAAAGCAATTCCAGAAATCATAGAACTAAGAGAAACATATCTCGAAATAAATAATACTATTAAAAAAATTGGTAAAGTCATGAAAGCAGCAGTTGTGTGAATGGCAAAAACTACACCAAGTAAAGTTGCTACACCTTTTCCACCTTTAAATTTAGCATAAATAGGAAAAATATGTCCAAGAACAGCAACTATTCCAAGAGCTATGGAAAATGTTATAAAAGCATCAGTATCAGGTTTATATGTTTTAAAATAAACTAAATGAACAGCAAAAAAACCTTTTAAAACATCAATTAATAAAACTGTAATTCCCAGAGGTATTCCGAACACTCTGAATGTATTTGTTGAACCAGAATTACCACTTCCATGTTCACGTATATCAGTTTTATAAAAAAATTTCCCCAACCAAACAGCAGTTGGAATGGAACCTAAAAAATATGAAAATAATATAATTAAAATAGAATAAATCATAATTTTACAAAATTAATTTTTTGCATTATAAAATAATAATTATAAAAAAAAAATATTTTGAAATTAAAAAATATTAAAATTTTGACGTTTTTTTGAAAAAAATGATTTTTAATTAAAAATCATTAAAAAATTGACGTTTTTTAAAAAATTTTTTTTGATTATAAAAATCAATAAAAAATTGCTGTTTTTTCAAAAAAAAATTTTTTTTTAATTATAAAAATCATTAAAAAATTGCCGTTTTTTTTTAAAAAAATTTTTATTTAATTATAAAAACATTAAAATTTTAGGCAATTTTTGAAAAAAATTTTTTTATTTCAAAATATTAAAATATTTGGATTTTTTTGAAAAAAAAATTTTTATTTTGAAATTTTAAAATTAATAAAAATGTCTGGAATTTATATACATATTCCTTTTTGTAAACAAAAATGTAATTATTGTGATTTTTTTTCTGTTGTTTCAAAAAAAAATATAAAAAATTATTTGCAAGCAATATTAATAGAAATTGAATTACAGAAAAATTTTTTCTTAAATAAAAAAATTGAAACTATTTATTTTGGTGGCGGTACACCCTCTATTTTATCTGTTTATAACATAAATAAAATTTTAGAAAAAATTGAAAAAAATTTTATTTTGAATGATAATATAGAAATTACTTTGGAAGCAAATCCAGAAAATTTAAATGAAAATTATTTGAAAAATTTAAAATCTACAAAAATTAATCGTTTGAGTATAGGTATTCAATCTTTTAATGATGAAGATTTAATCTTTTTAAATAGGAAACATAAAAAAAAAGATAGTATAATTTCCATAAAAAATGCTCAAAATTTCGGTTTTGAGAATATAAGTATAGATTTAATTTATGGAATTCCTAATATGAATTTAGGACGTTTTTTAGAAAATTTAAATATTTTTTTTAATTTAAAATTACAACATCTGTCAGCCTACAGTTTAGAATTTGAAAAAAAAACTATTCTTTATAAATTATTAAAAAAGAATATAATTAAAAAAGTTTCAGAAGAAAAAAGTTTAGAGTTTTTCAAACTTCTTGTAGAAAAGACCATAGAAAATAATTTTATTCATTATGAAATTTCTAATTTTGGAAAAAAAAATTTTTTTTCAATTCACAACTCAAATTATTGGAAGAATAAAAAATATCTTGGAATAGGTGTTTCTGCACACAGCTACAATAAAATTTATAGAAAATGGAACATTTCTAATATATCTAAATATATTGATTCTATAAAAAACAAAAATGAAATTATTTCTGAAAAAGAAATTTTAGATAAAAAAACAAAATATAATGATTATATTTTAACAAGTCTAAGAACAATTTGGGGAATAGATTTAATAAGCATAGAAAATAATTTTGGTATATTTTTTAAAAAATATTGTTTGAAAAATTCACAAAAATTCATAAAAAAAAATTTTTTAATTAAAAAGAATAATAAAATTACTTTCTCTGAAAAAGGAAAATTTATTATAGACGGAATTATATCAGATTTATTTTTTGTATAAATAAAATTTCAATTTCAATATTTTTTATTTATAGTTTTTTATAATTAAAAAAAAATTTTTTTCAAAAAACGCCGAAAATTTTAATGTTTTTTAAATTTCAATTAAAAAAAAATTTTTTCAAAAAAATGACAAAATTTTAATGATTTTTTTAATATTTAAATTTTGTTGAATTTTGCAAAATAAATTTCAAAAAAAAATCAATTAAATATATATTTAATTGATTTTTTTTTTGAAATTTATTTACAAAGAATAATATTTGAAATTTGTGGCTGTTAAGTCTTTAGAATTTCCTTTCAAATATTCTTTTATATTTATTTTATTATTTTTTACAAAAGCTTGATTTAAAAGCGTTTTTTCCTTAAAAAATTTATTTAATCTACCAAAAGAAATTCTTTCGGCAAGTTTTTCTGGTTTTCTTTCTTTTATTGCAAGAGCTTTACCAATTTCTAATTCTTTATCAGCGATTTCCTTAGAAACACCATTTTTATCAAGAGCAACAGGTTTCATAGCCGCAATTTGCATCGCAACATTTTTTCCAACTTCTTTATCAACATTTTCTTTATTAAAAGAAACTATTGAAGCTAATTTATTTCCGTTATGAGTATAAGCAACTACTTCTTTATCTTCTAATAAACAGAAAAAAGATAAATTTATTTTTTCTCCGATAATACCAACTTGATTAACTAATTCCTCAGCTACGGTAGTATTTTTAAATTTCAAAGCTTTTAATTCCTCTAAAGAATTTACCTTTTCTGTAATGGCAAGTTCTAATATTTCGTCAGCTAATTTTACAAAATCATCATTTTTTGCAACAAAATCAGTCTCACAATTTAAAACAAGTATTCCGCCTGTTTTTTTATCTTCCGAAGTTTTCGCTATAACTGCTCCTTCTGATGCTTCTCTATCTGCACGTTTTTCTGCAAGTTTTTGCCCTTTTTTTCTCAAAAAAGTTATAGCTTCTTCAAAATTTCCATTGGTTTCACTAAGTGCTTTTTTGCAATCCATCATTCCTGCACCAGTCATTTTTCTTAATTTGGCTACATCAGCCGCTTTTATCTTTGCCATTTTTTTTTTAATTATTTTATTTTTTTCTTGCATCTGTTTTTCTCGCAGTACTCCTCGGTCTTCTCCTTTGTCCACCTCTTTTTTGTGGTCTTTTTTCTCTATTTTGACGACTAGGAGTTTCTTTTTTTGTAAAAACTCTTTCGTTTAAGCCTTCCTTTACTGCTTCTGTAATAACATTCATTATCAAATCTATAGATTTTTTTGCGTCGTCATTACCAGGGATTACATAATTTACATCATCTGGATTAGAATTAGTATCAACTAAGGCAAATATAGGAATTTGTAATTTCTTCGCTTCTTTGACAGCAATATGTTCCTTAGAAATATCTACCACAAACAAAGCCGCAGGAAGTCTATTCATATCAGAAATACTTCCAAGTATATTTTCTAATTTCGCTCTTTGTCTTCTAATTTGCAATCTCTCTCTTTTAGAGATATTTTCAAATGTACCATCTGTAGCCATTTTGTCAATATTTGACATCTTATTAACAGCTTTACGAATGGTTGGAAAATTTGTAAGCATACCACCAGACCATCTTTCTGTTATGTATGGCATACCTATGTCTTTGATTTTTTCTTTAACAAGTTCTTTCGCTTGTTTTTTCGTTGCAACGAATAATATTTTTTTGCCAGATTTTGCTATCTGTTTTAAAGCCGCTGCTGCTTCATATAATTTTACAATAGTTTTATGCAAATCTATAATATGGATACCTCCGCGTTCCATAAAAATATAGGGTGCCATTTTTGGATTCCATTTTCTTCTTAAATGTCCAAAATGTACGCCTGCATCTAACAATTCTTGAAATGTTAATTTTGCCATTTTTATTTTATTTGTTTACGTTCTTAAATTTAACAATCATTAAGTAGCTTTTTAAGATCTTAACAATTTAGATTCTAAACACAATATAAATTCTAACGTTTACTAAATTGAAATCTTTTACGTGCCTTAGGTCTACCAGGTTTTTTACGTTCAACAACACGTGGGTCTCTTGTCATAAAACCTTTTAATTTTAAAGCAGCTTTATTTTCCGGGTCAATTTTTACAAGTGCTCTTGCTATGGCAAGACGTAATGCTTCAGCTTGTCCTTTTATTCCACCACCTTTTAAATTTACTTTGATATCATATTTTCCTAAGCTATCAAGTTCTTTCAATGGTTGTTCAACAACGTAATGAAGCAATGGGTCTGGAAAATACTCTGTATAATTCCTTTTATTAATGATAATTTTACCGTCGCCTTCTTTCATAAAGAGTCTTGCAACAGCTGCTTTTCTTCTTCCAATAGTGTTAGTTACTTCCATTTTTATTTAATTAAAATCATTTAGATTTATTAATTTTGGTTCTTGTGCTTGATGAGGGTGTTCTTCTCCAACATAAATACGAAGATTTTTAAAAATAGCACGTCCAAGTTTATTTCTCGGTAACATACCTCTTACTGCTCTTCTAACTAAATCTGTAGGTTTTTTCGCAAAAACTTCTTCCGGAGTTCTTGTTTTAAAACCTCCGGGATAACCAGAGTGACTAAAATATTTCTTATCTGTCCATTTTTTACCTGTCATACGAATCTTGTCTGCGTTAATAACTATCACATTATCACCACAATCAACATGAGGAGTAAAATTGGTTTTATGTTTACCCCTCAAAAGTTTAGAAACTTTTGAAGAAAAACGACCCAATATTTGTTCTTTTGCATCAACAAGAACCCATTCCTTATTAACAGTCTGGGCATTTGCTGAAACAGTTTTATAACTCAGTGTATTCATTTTATATTTTATATATACATAAATATATTGTAAAATTATTTCGCAAATATAATTTATTTTTTTTAAATAAAAAATAAAAAAATTTTTTATTTAAAATCGCAATTTTTTTTAATTTTAAATTTTAAATTTTAAGATTATGAATGAAGAAAACTTAATTAAAATTCAAAAAAGAGCAAAAAATTGGTTGCTTGGAAATTTTGACGAATTTACGAAAACAAAAGTAAAAGAATTATTAGAAGATAATTCTGAAGAACTGATAGATTCTTTTTATAAAGATTTGGAATTTGGAACAGGCGGTTTACGTGGAATTATGGGAGTTGGAACTAACCGTATGAATAAATATACAGTTGGAATGGCTACTCAGGGACTTGCAAATTATTTGAAAAAGAATTTTAAAAATCTTAAAGAAATAAAAGTTTCCATTGCTCACGATTGCAGAAATAACAGTCGTTTTTTTGCAGAAACAGTTGCAGATGTTTTTTCGGCAAATGATATAAAAGTTTATTTATTTGAGAGTTTGCGTCCAACTCCGGAATTATCTTTTGCAATACGACATTTTTCTTGTCAAAGCGGAGTAAATATTACTGCTTCCCACAATCCGAAAGAATATAATGGTTTTAAAGCCTATTGGAAAGATGGTGGTCAATTGGTTAATCCTCACGATATTAATGTTGTAAATGAAGCACGAAAAATTAATATAGAAGATGTAAAATTCAATGGAAAAAAAGAAAAAATTTTTTCCATAGGTAAAGAAATAGATGAAATTTATTTGAAAGAATTAAAAAAATTATCTCTGTCTCCGGAAATTATCGAAAGAAACAAAGATATAAAAATTGTTTATACGCCAATTCACGGCACCGGAGTAAAAATGATTCCTGAATGTTTAAAAAATTATGGTTTTTCAAATATTTTTAATGTTCCAGAACAGGATAAAATAGATGGAAATTTTCCTACGGTTATTTCTCCAAATCCAGAAAATACAGAGGCATTAAAAATGGCTTTAGATAAAGCAAAAGAAGTAGATGCTGATATTGTGATGGCGACTGACCCAGATGCAGACAGAATAGGAATTGCGGTAAAAGATTTGAAAAATAATTTCATTTTATTAAATGGAAATCAAACTAATGCCATTTTGATAGATTATTTATTGAAAAAATGGCAAGAAAATGGAAAATTAAAAGGAAAGGAATATGTTATAAACACCATAGTTTCTTCGGAAATTATCAAAGAAATAGCAAAAAAATATTTTGTAGAATATTATGAAGTTCTTACTGGCTTTAAATTTTTCGCTGAAATGATTGAGAAGAATGAAAATAAAAAAACTTATATTGGTGGCGGAGAAGAAAGTTACGGTTTTCTTGCCGGAGATTTTGTCAGAGATAAAGATGCGGTTAGTGCAGCCTCTTTAATTGCGGAAGTTGTTGCTTATGCGAAAGACAATAAAAAAACTATTTTCGAAAATTTGATAGATATTTATAAAGAATATGGTTTTTATAAGGAAAGTCTTTTAAATATTGTAAAAAAAGGACAAAAAGGAGAAAAAGAAATATCTGAAATGATGAAAAATTTTAGAGAAAATCCACCAGAAAAAATTAATAATATTAATATTATTTTGAAAAAAGATTATCTTTTGCAAGAAGAAATTTGTTTAAAAACAAATAAAATTAAAAAAATTAATCTTCCGAAATCTAATGTTTTACAATTTATTTTGGAAGATGGTTCAAAAATTTCTGTTCGTCCTTCGGGAACAGAACCGAAAATAAAATTTTATTTCTCTGTAAAAGAAAACCTAAAATCAAAAAAAGATTTTTATGAATTGCAAGAAAAATTAGACAATAAACTTTTAGATTTTGAAAATTATTTTAATAATTAAAAAATTATTTCAATAAAAATATTGGAGATTTTAAAATCTCCAATTAAAAAAATACTAAAAAATATCATTTTTTGAAAAAAATTTTTTCAAAAAAAAAATCCTCATTATAATTTACAATATTTGTGTTTTAAGATTTTAGAATTACAAAAATTTGTTTTAAATGTTCAATATCCAAACTATAAAAAGCCTTAGATTCATGATATTGATATTTAGATTCGCCAATTTTTTAAATACAATAAAAACCAAAATCTACCAATATTATATGACCTTGGATCTTATTTGTTTTATTATTTTAATGGAAAGCCATTTCTGCAAATAATTGTCCTCTTGGATCTTTTGGAATTGGTGCTATTTTTTAAATCCCTGAATGCAAAAATATGGTATTTCTGGTTCTAATTTTCCAATGCATCATAAAATCTAAATTCCCATTTAATTTATATCAATTGAGAATTCCTTGCATTTTGGCTTCAAACCATTCACGATAATTTTTACCATAAAAATTAATCCTACTCAAAAGAGGAATATTAAAATGTAATATAATTGTAATTCAGAATAATAATCAATATTAAAAAAATTTTTATTTATTAATATTTTAAGAAATTCATAATCAGATTTTAAAATTTCATATTTGAAATTAAACCATTCTTTAAAAACATCTAAACTTCTTACTTGCTCAAAATCAGCCATTTCATTTAAAATTTTAAATGAAATTTAGAAAAATATAAGATTTTTTTTCCATAATTTTTTATACAAAAACGTTTATTTTTTTTTAAATTATATATTTTTATATTAGATTTTAAATTAATTTAAAAAATCATAAAAAAAAAATGTCGTTTTTGGGGAAATTTTTTTTAATTTAAAATCATAAAAAATTGGCATTTTAAAAAAAAATTTTTTTTTTTACAATATTTTTTTTTAACTTTTTTTGTAAAAAAAATATGTATATATTTTTAGGTTTGTACAACTTGAAAAATTTTTTTATAAAATGAAACTTTCTATAATAATTGTTAATTATAATGTAAAATATTTTTTAGAAC
>JAOZVH010000263.1 GCA_029938235.1 Bacteroidales bacterium | reverse complement strand
GAAAAAAATCATAAAAAACCTAAAACTTTAGGTTTGTACAGGTTGAAATTTTTTTATTAAAAAAATTCCTCATTAAAAATTATTATTTATTAAAAGCATAAATTATATTTTTTTCTTTTAAGAATTTTGTTAATTCATTATTAGCATTTAATTTTGTATTTCTGGAAAAAAGTTGAACCCAAATTTTAGTTTTTTCATCATAAATCAAAAAACTAAGATTTGTATTTCCTTTATTTTTCTTAAAAGAACTTTGTAATTCTGTTAATAAATTTCCATTTATTTTATGAACTGGAATTTTCAAAGCTATACTTTTTATTTTTGTTTTTAAATGAGAAAACATAGAAATAGAATTTATTTTTAATTCTAATTCAGAACCTCTATAACTCTTTTGAACCACTCCTTTCAAAAAAATTATATCATTTTCGTTCATATATTCTTTGAAATTTTCATAATCTTTTGAAAAAAAAACGAATTTTTTTGTATTATCGTAATCTTCTAAAACCATCGTTCCAAATGGTTTTCCTTTTTTTGTCATTTTATTTTCTACGCTGGCAATTATTCCACCCATTTTAATTTCTCGTCCTCTTAAATTTTCTAAATTTTGCAAGTCGTTAATTTTTGTATTGCAAAAATAATTCATCTCAAAATGAAAATCATCTAATGGATGCGATGATAAATAAATTCCAATAACTTCTTTTTCCTTATTTAATCGGTCAATTTTTGTCCATGCTTCGCAAACTTGCATTTGTGGTTTTTGAATTTGAATTGAATTATTTCCGCCGCCAAACAAAGAATTTTTATTTTTATTTTTGTCCTCTTGGAATTTATTTCCATATCTAATAAGAATATCTGCGTAAGTTGTATTTTTTTCAATTTCAACAAAATATTGACTTCTAAAAACTTTTTCTCCATCAACACTTTCAAAAGCTCCGGCAAGAACTAAATTTTCAATGACTTTTTTCGTTGTACTTTTTTTGTTAATTCTTTCTACAAAATCATAACGGTCTTTGAAAAAACCATTTTCATTTCTTTCACGAACAATATCTTCCACAACATTTGTTCCTATTCCTTTAATTGCCGCCATTCCAAAACGAAGGTCTTGTTTTTTATTTACCATAAATTTCAAATGACTTTCATTTATATCTGGACCTTTTACTGCTAATTTCATACTTTTACACTCGTCCATAAAAATTGTAATTTTTTTCAAATCTGATAAATTCCTACTCAAAACGGCAGACATATATTCCGCAGGATAATTTGCTTTTAAATAAGCCGTTTGAAAAGCTATCACAGAATAAGCCGCAGAGTGTGAACGGTTAAAACCATATTTAGCAAATTCTGTCATAATATCAAAAACTTCTGTAGATTTTTTTTCGCTAATACCTTTTTTTTTTGCTCCTTCTATAAATTTTATTTTTTGCTCTTGCATAATTTCCATCTTCTTTTTTCCCATCGCTCGGCGTAAAATATCTGCACTTCCCAGAGAAAAACCCCCCATAATTTGTGCTGTTTGCATAATTTGTTCTTGATAAACCATAATCCCATAAGTGTCTTTTAAAATATGTTCCAGAGATTTATGTGGATATTTGATTTTTTCTGTCCCGTGTTTTCTACTTATAAAACTTGGAATATAATCCATAGGTCCCGGTCTATAGAGAGCATTCATTGCAATTAAATCTTCTATATTTGTCGGTTTTAAATTTTTTAAATGCGAACGCATACCTTCTGATTCAAACTGAAATGTTCCTATGGTTTCACCCCTTTGATATAATTCAAAAGTTTTTTTATCATCGAAAGGAATTTCATTCATATCAATTTCTATTCCTATAGATAATTTAATATTTTCTAATGCATCTTTTATAATGGATAAAGTTTTTAAACCAAGAAAATCCATTTTTAACATACCAACATCTTCAACATAACTTCCGTCAAATTGAGTAAGCAATAAATCACTATCTTTTGCTCTTGTCAGAGGAATATGATTTATTAAATCATCTTTTCCAATAATTACACCACAAGCATGAACGCCAACATGACGCACAGAACCTTCGAGAGTTTCGGCAAATTTAAGAGTTTTGGAAGTTTTTTCATCAGCAGATTTCTTCGCATCATTAAGTTCTTTTACAGCTTTAAAAGCCTTTTTAAGATTTATTTTTGCCACATCAGGAACCAATTTTGCAAGTTTATCTGCTATGGGCAAATCTAATTTTAAAACTCTTGCAACATCACGTATAGACATGCGAGAAGCCATAGTTCCAAAAGTAATAATTTGTGCAACTCTCTTTTTCCCATATTTTTTTACAACCCAATTCAAAACTTTTTCTCTGCCTTCTTCGTCAAAATCTATGTCAATATCCGGCATAGTTACCCTTTCTGGATTTAAAAAACGCTCAAAAAGTAATTTGTATTTTAGTGGGTCAATGTCAGTAATTTTAATGCAAAAAGCAACAAGTGAACCTGCCGCAGAACCCCTACCACAACCAACTTTTACATCCATTTTTCTTGCGGCAACTAAGAAATCTTGAACTATCAAAAAATATCCAGCAAAACCCATATCTTTAATTATTCTCAACTCATAATCTATACGTTTGCTTATTTCTTCTGTAATTTCTGGAAAATGTTTTTTTGCTCCTTCGTAAGTTAAAAATTTTAAATAATCATCTTGCTCTACAAAATTTTCTGGCAATGGGTATTCCGGCAAAATTACATCTCTATTTAATTGATAATTTTCAATTTTCTCAGAGACTTCATTTGTATTTTTTATTGCTTCAGGAATATCTTTGAATAAATTAATCATCTCTTTCGGCGTTTTTACAAATTCTTCGCCTGTGTATTTCATACGATTTGGGTCGTCTTTGTCGGCTCCTGTACTCAGACAAAGCAAAATATCGTGTGCTTCTGCATCTTCTTTATTCAAAAAATGTGCATCATTACTTGCAATAATTTTTACATTTAATTCCTTAGAATATTTTAATAAATATTTGTTTACTGTTTCTTGTTTATCAAAAACATTTTTATCTACTTCTATTTTTCCTGTTTTATGCCTTTGAATTTCCAAATAAAAATCATCAGAAAATTCTTTTTTATATTCTATAATTTCGTCTTTTGCCTCTTGAAATTTTTTATCTAAAATAAAACGAGGAATTTGTCCACCTATGCAAGCAGATGAAACAATTAAACCATTTTTATTTTCGAAAAGCAATTTTTTATCTATTCGAGGTTTTTTATAAAAACCTTCAATTTGTGCTTTCGAGACAAGTTTAATTAAATTATGATAACCAATTTTATTTTTCGCAAGCAAAATTAAATGACTGTGTTTTTCATTTTTATCTTTTATAAGTCTATTTTTTGCCAGATAAACTTCACAACCAATAATTGGTTTTATACCTTTTTTTAAAGCGGTATCATGAAATTTTTTTACTCCGAACATATTTCCATGGTCTGTTATTGCTATTGAATTCATACCAAATTTTTTGACTTTATCAAATAAATCGGAAATATTATTTGCCCCATCTAAAATGGAAAACTGCGTATGTAGATGTAAATGTGTAAAATTCATTTTATTTTTTTTGCAAAAAAACAAATTTAAATTTCAAATAAAATAAAAATTTTTTTTCAAAAAATCATTAAAATTTTGTTATTTTCTTCAAAAAAAATTTTTTTCAAAAATCGTCCAAAATTTTAATATTTTTATAATTAAAAATAAAAAATTTTCAAAAAAATGACTGAATTTTGAAAATGAAAAATTTTTTTTTCAAAATTCGTAAAAATTTTAATGTTTTTATAATTAAAAAAAAAAAAATTCAAAATTCCGTTTTTTTTTATGATTTTTTAAATAAAAAAAAATTTTTTCAAAATTCCGTTTTTTTTTTATGATTTTTTAAAATTAAAAATTTGATAAAAAAATTAATTACAAACTGATATTTCAACTTTTCGGTTAATTTTTTTTTCATATTCGTTTTTTTCCGGAGTAAGATTATTCTTTCCTGTCCAAGAAATTTTTATATTATTTTTTGAAACCCCACTTTTCATTAAAAATTCTTTTACTTTTTCTGCTCTTATTTTAGAAAGTTCCATATGAAATTTCCCATAATCTGTAGAAGTTTGTCCTTTTAAATGTATTTTTAAAGATTTATTCTTTTTCATTAATTTTGAAATTCCATTCAAAAGTGTTCTATTTTTTGAATTTATTTCAAAAATTCCATATTCAAAATAAATATTTGCAAATTCAATTTTTGTATTTTTTGGTTCTTCTACATTAGAAACTCTAGAAAATTCTTCCATAGTATCACCTTTTAAAAAATTAAAATTGTTTCTGTCAAAACTATATTGCGAATAAATAAGGAAAATATTTTGTGAAAATAAAA
>JAOZVH010000262.1 GCA_029938235.1 Bacteroidales bacterium | reverse complement strand
TTAAAATTTTGGCGTTTTTTGGAAAAAATTTTTTTTAATAAAATATTAAAATTTTGGCGGTTTTTTTGAAAAAAATTTTTTAATAGAATATTAAAATATAAATATAATGTTTTTTGTTTTTTTCAATTTACAATATTTTTTTTATATTGCAAAAAAAAATTTCAACCTGTACAAACCCAAAAAATTACCTGTTTTTTTGAAAAAGTTTTTTATAAATTATAAAATTCGTGAAAAATTGGCATTTTTTTGAAAAAAAATTTTTTATAAATTCGTAAAATTTAGGCGTTTTTTGGAAAAAATTTATTTTCAATAAATTTTTTCAATCTTATAAACACAAAGAATTGGCATTTTTTCAAAAAAATTTAGGTTTGTACAGGTTGAAAAATTTTTCTGAAAATCGGCATTTTTTTATAATTAATTTTTTTTTTTTCAAAAAAACAAATATTTTAATATTTTCAAAATAAATCATTTTCATTTAAACAATAAAAAATATTTTTTATTGTTTAAATGAAAATGATTTATTTTATATATAAATGTTGAAACATAAAAAAAAAAATTAATAAAATGACTTTTTTTTTTAGAAAAATATTATTTTTTTCGCTTTTGTTAATTTCATTATTTTCTTATTCGCAAAAAGCAACTTTTTCTTCTTTTTGGAAAACTTCTGATTTAGGATTTTTTGCTGGAAGTATGTATTATGTTGGAGATATAAATCATAAACAACAATTTTATTCTTCTCGTGCTACTTTTGGAGGGATTTTTAGAGTAAATATTTCCCCACGTTATTCCATTCGTTTAAATGCTTTTTACGGAGAAATTTCTGGAAAAGATACAGATTTTGATTTTGAATATCAACAGATGAGAAATCATAAATTTCTTACAAAATTAATGGATTATACTATGCAAGTGGAATTTAATTTTCTTCCATATGGTTCATTCGTTAAAGAAAAAAGTTTTGATTTTACTCCTTACATAGCAACAGGAATAAGTTTTAGTGTTTTTGAACATAAAGAAAAATTTAATTCATTTTCTTTGCCGTTTTCTGTTGGTTTCAAATATACAATGACGCACAGAATTAGGATTGGTGTTGATTGGAGTTTCAGAAGAACTTACAATGATTATCTTGATGCATTAGATGAAGACGTTTTTGAAGATAGAATTTTTTTTGACAAACAAAAAAACTATAAAAATAATGATGATTGGTATGCGATGGCTGGTTTTTTTGTTTCTTACAAACTTTTTTATCCTAAAATGAAATGTCCAATTTATGATAAAAAAAATTTTTTAAAAAATTTCAAAAAAAAATATAAAAGATGGAAAAGAAAACGAAAAAGAAAATGGTTTTAAAGAAATATAGAAGTATAATTTTAATTATTTTTATATTGATAATTATTTCTGTTTTCTTGTTTTTTTCTAAAAACTCAGGAAGCATAAGAAAAGAATTAAAAGATTTTGCTGTGGAAGACACTTCTCTTGTAACAAAAATTTTTATGGTAAATAAAGAAAATAAGAAAGTTCTTTTGGAAAGAGAAGAATACGGTAATTGGAAAGTAAATAAAAAATTTTTTGCAAGAAAAGATGCAATAGATATTTTATTAAAAACAATTAAAAGAATTGAAGCAAAATATCCAGTTTCTAAATCTGCCAAAGCAACAGTTTTAAGATTGTTATCAAGCGAACATACAAAAGTAGAAATTTATCAAAAAGAAAATTTGATAAAAACATATTTTGTTGGTTCAATGACAGCAAATCAAAATGGAACTTATATGTTATTAGAAAATTCATCTATGCCTTTTGTAACGCATATAAGAGGTTTTAATGGTTATTTAAGTAGCCGTTATTTTATAGATGAAGGTTTATGGAGAAGTCAAAAACTTTTTAATTATAATTTTAAAGATATTGATAATGTGGAATTTACAAATTTGAAAGATAAAAATAAATCTTTTAAAATTTCAAATCTTGGTGATAATAAATTTTCTTTGAAAGATTCAGAGAATAAAAATGTAGAAAATTTTAATATTTTAAAATTAAAAAAATACTTATCTTTTTTCAAAAAAATAAATTTCGAAGGCATTGCAAATAAAATGAATCAAGAGAAAAAAGACTCTATTTTAAATTCAAAAGAAATTTACAAAATTTCTGTAACGAATAAAAATAGCGAAAAAAAAATTTTAAGAATTTTTTTACGTGAAAATATTGGTAAAATTCTTGACGATGAAGGAAAACCTTATAAATATGATTTGGATAGATTATTTGCAAATTTAAATAATAATAATGAAATTTTAATTATTCAATATTATGTTTTTGACAATTTGTTTATGGATTTAGAATATTTTAAAAAATAAAAAATACGGTTTTTAAAACCGTATTTTTTTATAATTCCAAATGTTTTAATTCAATTTCAAAATTTTTTTTTTGTAATTTTAAATATTTATATAGAGATTCTGCCGAATAAACAGAACGATGTTTTCCGCCTGTACAACCGAAATTTATCATTAAATTTTCATAATTTTTTTTCTGATAACTTCCAATAACATTATCTATAATTTCAAAAATTCTTTTCAGAAAAAATTTTATATCTTCTTTTTTTTCGAAAAATTTTTTAATTTCTTTATCTTTTCCATTAAAATCTCTAAGATTTTTTTGCCAATAAGGATTTTCTAAAAAACGCATGTCAAAAACAAAACCTCCTCCATTTGTCGAAGCATCTGCAGGAATTCCTCGACGATAAGAAAAACTATTAATTGTAATTTTCAATTTTTTTTCATTGGAAAAATTATTTTTTTCATTATCTATTATTTTTTTTAGAATTTTTACAAGATTTGGAATTTCTTTTTTGAAAGAAATTTTTGATAAAATAATTCCTAAATTTTTTATTCCAAAAGAAATACTTTCTATAAAATGTTTTTTTCTCTCGAAAATTCCACGAAAACCATAAGCACCAAAAGCTTGTAAAATGCGAATTAAGGCATAAGCATAAAAATTATTTTTAAAAATTTTTTCGTCGAAAATTATATGTTTTTTTAAAGTTTCTATATAAAAATCTAATAAATTTTCTCTGATTTTTTCGGAAATATTTGCTTTTGCGTCGTAAAGCAAAGAGGCTAAATCATATTGTAAAGCTCCTTTTCTTCCTCCCTGATAATCAATAAAATAAAAACAATTATTCTTTATCATAATATTTCGAGATTGTAAATCTCTATACAAAAAGAAATCTTGTTTTTCTTGCAAAAGAATATTAATAAGTTTTTCAAAATCATCTTCTAAGTCTTGTTCATAAAAACTTATTTTTGATAATTTTAAAAAATGATATTTAAAATAATTTAAATCCCACAAAATAGATTGTTTATCGAAATTTTGACGTGGATAAGAATAAGAATAATCTAAATTTTCATCTGCTTTAATTTGAAATTCTATAATTTGTGGAATTAATTTTTTATATAAGTTTTCAATATTTACGTTTTTTAAATTCTTTTTAAGAAAAGAAAATAAAGTTTCATCACCTAAATCTTCTATTAAATAAATATTTTTATCAAGATTTTTTTTATAAATTTTCGGAACGTTTAAATTTTTTTTTAAAAAATGTTCTGTATATTTTATAAAAGTAATATTTTCTCTTTTATCATCATTAAAAACAAGTATAGCATTTTTATTTTTGCTTGTTATACGATAATACTCTCGATAAGAACCAGATTCAGGCAATTTTTTTATAGAAATAAATTTCTCTTTTGCCCAACTTTCAAAAGTTGAAATTAAATTATTTTCTTTCATAATTTTTTTATAAATTTTTTTCAATTAAAAAAAAATTATTTTTAAAAAAATTTTTATGTTTTTTTTAATTTGTTTTTTTATATAAAAACATATTTATTTTTTTAAATAAAGCACGAATTTTGTATTTTTCATAAAAAAATTATGAAAAGCAAATTTTGGAAAATATGATTTTAATAAATAATTATGAAAAAAAATTGTTGGGATTATTTCTCTTGTGGAAAAGAGATTGGTGGAAAAAATATTGAAAAATTTGGAGTTTGTCCGGTATCTATTGAAAAAAAATTAGATAAAATTCATAACGGAAAAAATGCAGGAAGAAGTTGCTGGGTAGTAGCCGAAACTTTTTGTGGTGAAAAATTACAAGGAAATTTTGTGAATAAAGTAAAAAGATGTTTGAAATGTGAATTTTATAAAAAAGTATTTGTTGAAGAATCTAAAAATTTTGTTTATCCTATTGAACTAATGAAAATTTTAAAAGAAAAATAATTTATTAAAAATTTATTTTTTTCAAATTCGTCCAAAATTTTAATGTAAACAAACATTGGTGTTTTAAAAAAAAACAATGTTAAAAAAATTTTTTTTTCAAAAATCGTCCAAAATTTCAAGATTTTTAAAATTAA
>JAOZVH010000261.1 GCA_029938235.1 Bacteroidales bacterium | reverse complement strand
ATATTTTTATAATTTCAAAATAAAAAAATTTTTTTTCAAAATTCGTCCAAAATTTCAATGTTTTTTTGAAATAAAAAAATATTATATTTCACAAAATATTTGAAAAAAAATCTTAATAAGAAAAAAATAAAAAATATTTATAATATTGTGAAATTTTAAATTATTATGAAAAAACCATTAGAAATAATAAAATTATTAATTTTTCTTTTGTTTATATCAAATACTTTATTTGCACAAAGAGAAATTTCAGGAAAAATATTAGATAGTGAAACAGGAATTGGAATATCTGATATTGTTATAAAATTAAAGGATTTGGAAATTTCTACTGTTTCTGATTCCGGAGGTTATTATAAAATATATGTTCCTGATGATATTGAAAATATTAACTTTTCTGATTTTATTGATTATAAAATAAAAGAAATTAAATTTATTTCAGAAAATAAAATAAATTTGATACTTGAAGATAAAATATTTGATCTATTGGAATTGACATTTGAAGAACTTTTACAATTAGAGGTTAGCTCTGCTGGTAAAACAGATGAAAAAGTATCAGAAGTTCCGGCAAGCATTGTAATTATTACACGTCAAGATATTGAAAATTATGGATATAGAAACATATCAGAACTATTACAACACGTATCTGGACTTTATTTGGTTGATGATTACAGCTCACATTTTGGAACCTTAGGAATGCGAGGGTTTTTATCTGATTATGATAATCGCAACTATGCTATTCTTGTAAATAATATATACCAATACAATTCTAAATTTATTATGCCGATACAGGCAATAGACCGCATCGAAATAATACGAGGTCCTATGTCTGTTATTTATGGAAGTGGTTCCATGTGTGGTGCAATAAATATAATTACAAATATTGACAAAGAAAATATTGCATCTGTTTCCTACGGAAATAATAATACTATAGAAGTTTTTAGTAAACTTACCGGAGAAAAAGAAAATTTCAAATATAATTTTATAGCGGCTTTCAATAAAACCGATGGTATTAATGAAAAATATATAGATATTATGGGGGATAAAAGTTTTGAAGAATTTCAATATATACAAAATAATTTTTATGGGCATTTTACTTCTAAAAATCAATCATCAGAAAAGCATTTTGAAAAAAAAATTACTTATCTTAATTTTAATCTTAGTTTCAATAATTTTAAATTGTCAGCTTCACATATTAACAGATATCATGAATCTTTTTCTCTTTATCCATCTTTTAATGATGGAATAAAAAACAGTAATACAAATACAAGTTTCACTTTAAATTACAATAAGGAATTATTTAATTCTTTTTCAATTAATGCAAAAACATCATATTATCACATCAACAATAATATAGATTATGATTTTGCTATGGATTTATTTTATGGAAATGAACATTATTCTTTTGATGGTTTTGAAAGTGAAATTGATATGACTTTTAAACCTTCTAAAAAACTTACTTTGCTTGTAGGATCAAAATATAGTAATAATTTCAATTATTTGCTTATCAGAGATATAGTTTCGTCTTACGACCCTTCAATTACAAATTTATCAATATCTTCATTAGATAATTTAAGATATGGAATTATTTCTGGTTTTTCTCAGGTTTCATATTCTCCTTTCGAAAAATTAAGATTAATAGCTGGTGTAAGACTTGAACAAACATTGGCTTATGAAACTGAATTTTTTAGGAATGGTGGTTCAATTGATCCAAATATTCCATCATTTAAAGAAATATTAAAAACCAAAGAATCAGATTTAATTTTTATACCTCGAATAGCAATTATTTATTCACTTCACAGTAAACATATTTTTAAATTACTTTATGGTGAATCAACTCAAATACAAAATAATCATATAATAATGCAGGTAAATGATTATTTTGAACCTAAAAGACAAAAAACTATTGAATTTGATTATCTTTTCACTTATGATAATTATTCAATTGGATTAAATTTTTTCAGAAATGATTTTCAAAATTTATTAAATGCAGAATTAAAATTTGATGCTAAAGATCAATCTTATTTAATGGTGGCAACTAATTCTGGCAAAATAAATACAATTGGTAGTGAATTTAGATTTATAATGCAAGCTTCAGAAAATCTAAGGATAGAATTTGAAACAACATATCAAAAAACAGAAAACCCTGATAAAAAAGAAATTACAGTTGCATATTCGCCAGATTTGCTTGGACAAGTAAAAATCTTATATAAAATAAATAAATTTTCTTTTGCTCTTACTGGCTATTATGTAGATGAAATGGAAAGCTTATGGGAAGAAGAAAATTATGAGACAGGAGAACCAGCGCATAGATTAGGAGATAAAATTGACAGTTATTTTGCAGTTGGTATAAATTTACGAGCAAATAATATTTATAAAAATTTATTTGCAAATTTACGTGTATCAAATATATTAGATGAAACAATACGATATCCTACAACACAAATAAATTCATCATTACAAAAAGGAACATTCGGAGAAAAAAGATTTATTTATGGAACAATTGGATGGAAATTTTAGTTGAATTTTTTAATGAAAAAATTAGGAATTAAAGATTTTAATGATTTAAAAACTTTAATTCCTAATGAAAAATTATTTCTCATTTCATTGGTAATTTTCTTAGTTTTCAACAGAAATTGTACAAATTTTATTTATCAAAGTACTACAAATTTAAAAAAAAATTTTTCAAAAATTGCTCCAAATTTTAATGTTTTTTTTGGGAAATTTTTGTCTATAAAAAAATTGATTTTAAAAATCAATACACTTTATCAAATTTAATTATTTTTTTAATAAAATTAAAAAATTAGGCATAGAATTTGATTTTTTATTAGAAAACATTAAAAAATTAAAGAAATGAAAAATTTGATCTTAGTTAAATTGTTAATTATATTATTATTAACACCTACATTTTCAATAAATAAAGATGGAAAACAATCTATAGTTAGTAAGAAAGTAAGAATAGAAATACTTGGCGGAAAAAGAGGAGATAGTTATTATACTTTTGCTTCTGATTTAAAAAAAGGTTTAAAAAATGATTTTCATTTGAACATTAGAAATTCTGACGGAGTGATTAATACTTATGATAAAATGGTCGAGAATAAAAAATTTTATTTTGGCTTTTTTCCGGAAAATTTTTTATCAAAAAAATTTAAAGAAGATTATGATGCGATAAAAGATTTTGAAATTGTTTTGCCTATGGGACAAGAAACAATTTTTTTAATTGTGAAAAAAAACAGCGGCATTAATAATTTGTCAGATTTGAATAAAACAAAACTTAAATTTAAAGATATTTTCTCTTATGGTTTTTCTAATGTTTTTTCAAAACTTAAAGAATATATAAGAAATAATAAAAAAATTATAATTATAGGAACAAAAAATCAAAGAAATAATTATACAGCGAAACGCATTAAAAAATTAATCAATGGATCTTGGGAAAATGAAGAAATAGATGTAAAAAGAAATTTACAGTCTTTTGTCAGAGGAAGTAAAAAAGCAGACGGAATTTTTATAATGGGTGCTGAACCTCTAAGTATTTTAAAAAAATTAAATATTATACATCGAGATAAAATTAGAATAATTGCTTTATCTGATAAACGTTTACAAAATTCTAAAATTGATAATTTTATTCCATATACAATAAAAGCAAAAACTTATTCTTGGGCAAATTATAATGTTAGTACTTATGCCATAAGAACTTATTTAATGATAAATAGTCTGGATAAAAGTTTTTCGGAAAAAAGAGAGATAAAAAAATTCGTAAATAAAGTTTCTGAAAAATATTATTTAATAAAAAAAAGAGGGCATCCTTCTTGGAAAAACATAAATTTTAGCTTCGAAAGTTCGCCTTTTCCTATCTGTGAAACAAAACATTTTTTTTATTTGTATTCTTATAATGAAGATAAAACAGTAGCAGATAATTCTTGTGAAAATACTATGTTTCTAAGTCAATTAATTCACGCAGAACCTCATAAACAAGACAGCTTGAAATTAATTTTCAAAAGTAAAATTAAACATACTTATTGTAAAAATTGGAAAGAAAAAATAAAAATATCTAATTTAAACCTTTTGGAAAGAGAAGTTACAAATATGAGGTATGAAACTTTAAATGAATATTATAAAAGTCGTAACAGAGGTGTTTATAAAGATGTTCCAATTAATATGAATTAAATGATTTAAGCAGTAATTTTTTTATTTTGAAATTAAAAAAATTTTTTTTCAAAATTCGTTCAAAATTTCAATATTTTTTAATTTCAAAATAAAAAAAATTTTTTTTCAAAAAACATCCAAAATTTAGATGTCGAAACATTGGAGGTTAAAAAAAAAAACCTCCAATGTTAATGTTAAATTTTTTTTCAAAAAACGTCCAAAATTTCAATATTTTTTAATTTCAAAATAAAAAAAATTTTTTTTCAAAA
>JAOZVH010000260.1:4034-4418 GCA_029938235.1 Bacteroidales bacterium | reverse complement strand
ATAAAATTTCTAAAGAAAATATTATTAATGTTCCGATAATTTTTGCTGGAAAAGAACCATACATTAACAAAATAAAAATAAAAAAAATAAATCATTAAAATTTATCGTTTTTTGGAAAAAAATTTTTTTTGAAGATTTAAAAATCATTAAAATTTTGGCATTTTTTGGAAAAAATTTTTTTTCAAAAAAATGCCGATTTAGTGTATTTACACTAAATTAGTAAATTGGTGTATTTACAAAATTTAGTATCTTCAGACTGACATTTTAGCATATAAAAACATTGGAGGTTTTAAAAACCTCCAATGTTTAAAATAACTTTCGGACAATATTTTTTTCTTTAAAAAGAACGTTTTTTTTAAAGAAAATTGCTTTTAAATCATGTTT
>JAOZVH010000260.1:0-3934 GCA_029938235.1 Bacteroidales bacterium | reverse complement strand
TCAAAGCAAAAAAACTTTCCAAAAGTTTCAAAGCAAAAAAACTTTCCAAAAGTTTCAAAGCAAAAAAACTTTCCAAAAGTTTTAAACTTTTGGAATTTAAATCACAAGAATACTTATTTAAACTTTATAGCTGTTCCCGTTACAAAAACGTTAGTCGTTAAAAATACGAAATATGTTGCTTGTGAACTTGTTGACATCTTTACATTAATAATTGCATCTGCACCAAGAGATTCTCCTTTTGAAACTAAACCATTATTTAAGGCTTTGGTCTTCATTTGAGAAATCTTTGACTCTTCTGGTAAACCAAATCCCATCTCACTTGCTGTAGATTCTACAAATCCAAGTACTTCATAATTTTTATTTGGTAAATCACCAGAAGTTACAAGCATTTTACCACTTGGTTTAGGTTTTGCAACTGTTGTATAACTAAGACTACATGATGTCATTGCCAACATTACAATGAACAAAATGCTTAAATGTATATACTTCTTCATCTTCTTGAAAATATTAATTAAATTGTTTTTTAATATTTCACAAAAATAGAGAATGTTTATTGGTTATTTTTGGTGTAAATACACCAATTTAGTAAATTGGTGTATTTACAAAATTTAATAACTTCAGACAGACAATTAAAAAAAAACTGTCTGCCTAAATCATAGAATATCAAACAATTATCATTATATTGAATATAGCGAGGCAGATTATAAAACATAAATAGGAAATATTTTTTGTTTTTTTTTACATAAAAACATGCATGTGTGTCTCTAAATTAATCTATAAAACCATATTTTAATGCTTTGATGATTAATTTTGAACGAGAATTTACTTCAAATTCTTCATAAATTCTGACTCTATGTCCTTCTACAGTAGTGGAACTTGTATTGTTTTTTTCTGCTATTTCTTTAATAGATAAACCTTCTAAAAAATAACAAAAGAGTTCTTTTTCTCTTCTTGATAATATTGGAATGGCTTTATTTTTATTTTTACTTTTGCGTTTGCCTTTTAAAATTATATCTATTGTTTGTTTTATAAATGAAGAATAGTATCTCTCATCTTTTAAAAGAGCATTGATTGCTTTATTTATTTCGCTTCCTGCAATTTCTTTGTCCAAAATAATTTTTACATCTAAACGAAAGATTGGTTTAATATCTTGAACACGATGGAAACCTGTCAATACAATAATTTTCAATGGGATTTCATTTTCACGAAGTTTCATTATCAATTTTATACCATCCATTTTAGGCATTTGAATATCAGAAATCAAAATATCAATATTGTTATTTTTGATTATATCCAAAGCTTCATAACCATTATTCGCTCGGAATATTTTATTTGCTTTCCTTGTTTTTTTTACACGACTTTCTAAACCATCAAGAAAAATATTTTGGTCATCAACAATTAATATATTAAATTTTTTTTTCATTAAATAGGAATTTTAAAATTTAAAATTGCACCTTTTCCAAGACGACTATCATCTACAAAATTAGCATTTAATAATTTTATACGATTAAATATTTCTTTTTTATAACCATAATTTGTAGATATTTCCTTAGGATTATATCCTTTTCCATCGTCTTCATAATATAGGTTAATATAATTAGGATATTGCATTAATTCTAAATCAATATTATTTGCATCGGCATGTTTTTGAGTATTGTTAAGTAACTCTTGCACAATCCTATAAATATTCTTTTGTATAATTGGATTAATATCTTTCCAGTCTGTTTTGGAAGAAAAAATAGCCTCAATATCTAAATTATCTGTTCGAAAATTTATTACCAAACTCTCAATTTCTTCTTCTATATTGGAAATAATAAAATCTGGTAGAGAAATTAAATTAGATAATTTTTTTATTTGTTGATAAATGCTTCTTAATATTTTTATTTCTTTTAGAAATATATCTTTATTTTCTAAATTAATGATAATTCCACTTAATTTACTACCCATACCTGTATGCAATTCGCTTGAAATTTCTTGTTTTGTATTATCCGAAACTTCAATTTTCAATTTTTGTTTTTCGTTTTCATTTTTAAGTTTTTGTTTTTGTGAACGAAATCTAAAAAATAAAAATATAATAATAAGAAAAATAACAAAAATAAAAGAAATAACAAAAATCATATAATTTTTAAATTTGATTTCTGATTTCTGTATCTCATTTTCTTTTGCTTGTAATTTTAATTGCTGGTCTTTTTTTTCTGTTTCATAATGTATATTCAAATTTTCTGTTAGTTTATTTTCTTTTTCATTAAATATACTATCATTTAATTGTTTGAATAATTTATAATGTTTCAAAGATTGTTTTAAATCATTTGTTTTTTCATAATAATCTGAATAATTTTCATGAATATCTTTTAATAAATTATCATCTTGAAAACTATTTTTTAAAAAATATGCAGAATCTAAATATATTTTAGCCATATTAAAATCCTTATTATTAATTTTTAAATTAGCAATTCCAGTATAATAAATACTTTTACTTTTATGATTATCTGTATTTTTTAATGCTTTTTGGAAATATTTTAAAGCCTCATTATATTTTTTTTGTCCATATAAAATTAAACCAATCTTATATAGTGTATTTGCTGATAGAATTTTTATATTATTTTTTTCAATAATTTCTTTAGATTTTCTTATTAAATATAAAGCATCATCATATTTTTTTGTTTGTATTTTATTGTTTACAATATTATTTAATGTAAGTGCTACATTATAATTATTCTTTTGTTTTTCAAATTCATTTAAAGATTTTTCAAAATATTCATTAGATTTTTCATATTTATGCAGATTTGCAAAAACACTCGCAATATTACTATAAACTTCAGCTAACAAATGAGTATTATCATCATTTTCAAGTATCTTAAAAAAATATTCTAAAGCGATATCATAAAGCCCCCTATTTAAGTACAGTGCACCAAATGTATTTAATGCAAAATTTTCAAGCTTATGATAATTATTTTTTTTTGAAATACTGATAGTTTTATTCAAATATTTTACACTATTTTTAAAATCATTCTGTCCTACATATATTATTGCAATATTGTTACATAACTTAGCTTGTTTTTCGTATAATTTATTTTTATCAGCGATAGCTAAACCTTCTTTCCATAAGATAAGTGAACTATCTCTTTTTGTTAAAAGATCATAAGCTATTCCTAAATTAATTATTGCATTTAATTCTCCTATAATATGTTTGATTTTTTTTGCAAGTTTTACAGCCTTTTTGCCATATAAGACACTACTATCAGGTTTAATATGTGAATAAATACTTGTTAATTTAATAAGATATAATAATTTAACCGTATCTATATTAGTTTTATTTAGCTCATTTTTTAATGAGTCTATTTTTTTATTTTGAGCAATAATAAAATTCGTTAAAAAAAACGATAGTATGAGTATAATTATTTTTCTTTTCATTTTGTTGTATGTTTAAATATTTTACAAAAATAATTCAATTTTATAAAAAAATGCAATTTTGAAAAAAAATTTTTTTTTGTAAAAAATGTTGTTTTTTTTAAAAATTAAAACATTAAAATTTTGGCGTTTTTTGGAAAAAATTTTTTTTTAATAATTTAAAAACATTAAAATTTTGGCGTTTTTTGGAAAAAATTTTTTTTAAATAAATTATTAAAATTTTGGCGTTTTTGGAAAAAAATTTTTTTTTAATTATAAATAATTATTTTTAAAAATATTTTAAAAAAAATAACGTTTTTTAATAAAAAATTTTTTATTAGAATTATGAAAAATAAAAAAACTTTAGAAATAGGAATTTCAGATTTTAAAATGATTGTTGAAGGGAATCATTATTTTGTTGATAAAACTGCTTTAATTTATGATTTTTTTAAAGGTTTTTCTAATGTTTCTCTGATAACTCGTCCCCGCCGTTTTGGAAAAACTTTGAATTTATCAATGATTCATTATTTTTTTGATATAAATC
>JAOZVH010000259.1:243-4418 GCA_029938235.1 Bacteroidales bacterium | reverse complement strand
CATTTTGAAAATAAAAAAAATTTTTTCAAAATTCGTCCAAAATTTTAATATTTTTCATTTTGAAAATAAAAAAAATTTTTTCAAAATTCGTCCAAAATTTTAATATTTTTCATTTTGAAAATAAAAAAAATTTTTTCAAAATTCGTCCAAAATTTTAATATTTTTTTATTTTGAATAAAAAAAATTTTTTCAAAAATGTCAAAAAATTTAATGTTTTTTATTTTAAAATAAAAAATTTTTTTTTCAAAATTCGTCCAAAATTTCAACATTTTTCATTTTGAAATTAAAAAAATTTTTTTTCAAAAATTCGTAAAAATTTCAACATTTTTCATTTTGAAAATAAAAAAAATTTTTTAAAATTCGTCCAAAATTTTAATATTTTTTTATTTTTAAAATTAAAAAATTTTTTTTATAAAAAAACGTTTTTTTTAATATTTTTAAATTTTAAAAATGAAAAAATGAAAAAAAAACTTTTTATTTTAAGTTCAGTCCTAATGGTTTTTATCATTACTGTCTTTTTTTCTTGTCAAGAAGAAAGTACAGTTGATCCAGTTTTAGGCCCATATTTTAGATTGGAAGCTTTACACATATCAGCAGAAGCTCCAAATCAAATTAATTTTATTTTCAATGTTAAAGACAAAGATTATTTTGCCATTGCGGATAAAGAATTAACAGATTTTATTTTTTATGAGCAATCAGTAAAAATAATAACACCGCTTCATATTGCGAAAGATAAAGTTCCTTTTACTCAAAAAACAGCTATTTTGATAGATATTAGTGCGAATGCAGAGGGAGATTTTGTTGAAGTTAAAAAAGCAGTTCAAAATATTATAAATAATAAACAAGATTATCAAGAAATTGCAATTTATACTTTTGGAGATAATATTGTTTCCATGCATAGTTTTTCTAATAATAAAGAAAGTTTAATTTCCTCTTTGGAAAATATTTTTTTCTCTGGAAATAGTAGAAAAGTTTATGATGCTGTTTTCGCAGTGAGCAAAATGTATGATAATTATTATGGTATGGATAAAATAGTTGAAGGTAATACTATAGTTTTTACTTCCGGAGATGATACAGGCTCTACGAGTAGTTTGAATACTACAAGTGCTGAAGTAAATGATAATGAGAATCCTACTAAGCAAAAGAATATTTTTATAATTGGCCAAACAAGTAAAATTGATGTTGGTGATTTTGAATTTATTGGCAAAGTTTATGATACTGATAATATTGTAAATTTAAGTGATAAAACTCAAGAAATTGGTGAATATCTAAAAAAATGTGCTGGCTCTATTTATGGTATTTTTTACAAAACTGAAAAAAGAGGTAATTATACTGTTCCTGTAAGAGCAGAAATTATAAGAAATGATAATAGAACTTCTTCTTCTTATGCGGAAGATAATTTTTTAAGTACGAATTTAACTGGCGGTTCTTATTCTAAACCTTTATATCCAATTCCTGAAAATGAAGAAGAAAATGTATCTAATAATATTCAATTATCTTGGCTTTGCAATAATCCAGAAGATTTAACATTACTTTATGATATTTTTATGAAAAATGAAAATGATGAAGATTATTTAATGATAGCTCAGGATCTTACAGATAATTTTTATTCCACAGCAGATTTAGAGTTTTCTAATACTTATAATTGGTATGTTATTGCAAGAACACCAGGTAGTCCTATCGGTACAGGTTTAGAAAGTGAACATTGGGAATTTGAAACTATGTTTTCCATTTACTGGATAAATCAAAATAGTGGAGTTCATAACACTTTATATGGTGTAGATTTCTTAAATGAAACCGTTGGAATTGCTGTTGGTAAAAGTTTGCAATCTGGCGGCGGAGTAATTCTCCGAACAACCGACGCAGGTGCATCTTGGAATGCTCAGAATATTTCTGACAATAAAAATCTTAATGCTGTTTGTTGGCAAAATTCTCAAAATCTTTGGGCTGTTGGAGAAGGAGGAATTGTTGTAAAATCTGTTGATGCTGGTACTACTTGGGAAATTGAAAATTTAAATACAGAATCTAATTTGAACGACATCTATTTTGCTGATGAAAATAATGCTTGGATAGTTGGTTCCGGAGGAAATATTTTTGTTACTAATGATGGAGGAGATAGTTGGGATAATTATAATAAAGATATAAATTTAAATGCCATTTCTCACAATGGAGAAAAAACTTTTATTGTTGGAGACGCTGGAAAAATATTTAAAGAATTCTCTTCAAATGAATGGACAGAGATTTCAAATGATGCTGGTGATAATATATTAAAAGGAATTAATTTTTCTTCTGCAAATATTGGTTTTGCTGTTGGTGCGTCATCAACAATTTTAAAAACAGAAAATGCTGGTACAAGTTGGGATACTTTATATATAGAAAATTTAACAGAAGATCTTAGTCTTCATGATGTTTTTGCCATAAATGATGATATTGTTTATTTTATTGGAGATGGTGGTCAAGTTTGGTTTTCCAAAAACGGAGGCGAAAGTTGGGAACTTAAACATTTAAATCTCGGAACAGCAGTGAGTTTGAGGAGTATAGATATGGTAAATGAAAATCTTGCTTGGATAGTTGGTGCAGATGGAAAAATATGGAAATACGAATTCTCGCAATAAAAAAATTAAAAAAATTATGGTTTTTTAAAAACCATAATTTTTTCATTTTTTTGAAATCTTCAACAAATAAAAAAGTAAAATAATAGAAAAAATCACACTAACAGCAGAAAAAAGTATCAAAGATATATAGACATTTTTATAAAAATAATAGCCGAAAAATAAAGCAAAAAAACGAAAAGCAAACAATAATATTTCATATAAAATAAATTTACTTTGTTTATTTAGAATTGTAATTATATAAGTAATTGGCGAATTTAAAAAGGCAAAAAATGTTCTTAGAAGCAAAATTTGTGTGTAAATTCCAACTTCATTATATTCTTCACCGAAAAAAAATGCAAAAAAAGGTGTTAAAAATAAAATAATTATAGATGCAAAAGCAGATAATTTGAATAAATTTTTGTAAGTTTTTTTAACAAAAGCATAAAGTTCACCTTTATTTATAAAAATTTCATTTGCTTTTCTATAAAAAACTTGTGCAATAGATTGTCCAACTAAACCCATCGGAGCATTAACAACACGAGTTGATAAACCATAAAAAGCAGAAGTATTTGCTCCGTAAAAAAAATTTAATAAAAATAAAGGTAATTGATTGGATAAGATACTTATACCAGATAAAGACGTGTTTAATAGAGGAATTTTTTTATATTTTTTTGCTAAAAAAAGCACTTTTTTTAAAGAAATATATTTAAAATCTTTTTTTAAATTATCAAATATTAGATAAAAAATTAATGAAACAGAAATTAATTGTCCCAAAATTAGACCAATAATTAGAAAAAAATTATTTTTTTTTAATAAACCGCCAAACAATTGAACTATTGCAATGGTTGTTGATTTACTTATATTTCCATAAGCAATTTTTTTATAATCTTTATTTTTATTTAACCAGAAAGAAAAACTTTGAAAAGTACCGACAAGAAAAATACTGATTGGTAAAAAATAAATGAATTTTGAAATCATTTTATTTTTAAAAAAAAATAAAATATAATCTTCAAATAAAAAAATCAAAAGCAGGAAAAATAAACTTACAAAAAAAGAAACTAAAATGCTGAGTGTAAGTATATTGATAATCATTGTTTTATCTTCTTCTAAAACAATAGCCATTTCATATTGTAAAGTTGCAATGATAGATAAAATCATAATAGAAGCAGAATAAATAAAAAAAACACCAAGTATTTCTGCCGAATAAAATCTCGTTAAAAAAGGAGAAATAGCGAATAGAATTCCTTGTGCCAAAGCTGAACCAGTAAAAAGAGTTAGAACATTTTTTACAAATTCATTATTTTTAATTTTTTGAATAAAATTTTTAATGAAAATCATTTATTTATTTTTATTAAAAAAAATTTTTCCAAAATAATTAAAATTTCAATATTTTTTAATTTCAGAATAAAAAAATTTTTTTCAAAAATCGTCCAAAATTTTAATGTTTTTAAAAAACAACATTTGGTAGAAACATTGGAGGTTAAAAAAAAGAAAGACCAATGTTAAAAAAAATTTTTTTCAAAAAACGTCCAAAATTTTAATGTTTTTAAAAAACAACATTTGGTAGAAACATTGGAGGTT
>JAOZVH010000259.1:0-143 GCA_029938235.1 Bacteroidales bacterium | reverse complement strand
AAAAAAAAGAAAGACCAATGTTAAAAAAAATTTTTTTTCAAAAAACGTCCAAAATTTTAATGTTTTTTATTTGAAATTATAAAAAAATTTTGGTTCTTGGAACTTTTTTGTGAAATATAAATTTTTTTCATTAAAAAATAAGG
>JAOZVH010000258.1 GCA_029938235.1 Bacteroidales bacterium | reverse complement strand
TAATTATTATTACAAATTACAAAATCACAATCGAAAGACGACATCGACATCGACAAGCGACAAGCGACAAGCGACAAGCGACAAGTAATTTACTTCGGCAAAGGTAAGAAACATTTTTTTCAATTGCAAATTTTTTCATAAAAAAATATGGAAGAATTTTTGTAGAACATTTTCGTGGAAGAATTTTTTTATGATAAAAAATATTAAAAAAAAATTTTTTTTCAAAAAACGACCAAATTTTTTAAATTTTCTATATTCCAATTTTTTTCATTCCTCATTAATAATTAATAATTATATTTCTGCTGCTAAAACATTGAAAATAACTTTTTTATTTTTGTAATAATTGAACTTATCGAAATCCCATTTCCAAGTTTTTTTTTTATTTTTAAAATCTATAAAAACAAGTTTATTTGTTTTTTCTAATTTATTTTTTGAATCAAAAATTAGCTCTTCAAAATCTGTAATTAAACAAGATTTATTTTTTGGTAAATTTTCTAAATGGTGTTTTTGTATTTTTTTTCTAATTTCTAAAATTTCCTTTTCATAAGGAAAATTTAACTTTTTTAAATGATCTATTATTAAAATATCCAATTGATTTAAAATATTCAAAGAAACAACAAAATCAATATCTTTTAAAAAATTTAAATTTTCCAATTCTATGTCATTAAAAAAAGTTTTTTTATGATTTTTCTTTGTTTTTTTTAAAAAATTAAAAACGTTTTTAACAGCATTTCCTGTTAAGTCCATTGTAATTAACTCAACAGATTTCATTTTTTTTACTTTATTTTGAATTTGTTTTGGATGAACAATATCTATTAAATAAATTTTTTTAAAAATAAGATTAATTTCTTTTATCGGAAAATCCAACAGCCAACCACTTCCTAAAACAGCAATTGAATTCTTATTTTTACTTTCTGCAGAATTTAGAATGAAATTTTTACAATTTTCCAAATGACTTTGCCATTCGTCAAATTCTCTTAAATAACGGTTAATTATTCCCTTTTGGTCAGAAATATATTTCATTTCTTTCAAGTGATCTTTTCTAAAAAAAAACATAATTTATATTTAATTAAAATTAAAAATTCCTCATTAAATCGGTTTTATTAATTTAAAATAAAATTTTATTTGTTTTATAAAATATTTTACATCTTTATCTTTTTCGAATTTTAATATAAAATCGTGATACTCAAATTTATATTCTGATATTTTCCCAATTTTAAATTTTGATTTTGAATGTGCAACTATATATTTAATTGGAAAATAATCTTTCAAACTTAAATCAAATAAAATATCAAATTCAAGAGATATAAATTTTTCTATGATTTTACTTCGTGGTTTATAATACCAATTTATATTTTTTCGAGAAAAAAACCTAAAATCTTTATGGCTATTAAAAAACTCTAAAACTTCGTGATTCTCTACAAAACCCAAAGCGTAAACTTTAATATTTTTTTTTCTTAAAAACTCTACAAATTCACGAGTTTCCTCGTAAGAAGTTTGATTAGAAGCATTTAAAATCACTCCTGCTGTTTTTGCTGTTTCTAAATTGAAAGTAGATTTTTTTCTTTTTAATTTTTTCAATTGCATTCGTAGAATAAAATCTCCAATTTCTATACGTATTTTCTTTATAAAATTCATTTTATTTTACATAATTTATACAAATAAAAAATTTTTTTTCAAAAAAGCGACATTTTTTTTTAATTTTGAAAAAAATAAAATTTAATTTTATGTGTGGAATCAATGGAATATTTTTTTTCAAAAATTCGAACTTAAATTTAGAAAAAAAAATAAAAAAAATGAATGCAATTATTTCTCATAGAGGCAGAGATAATGATTCAATATTCTTAGAAAAAAATATCGCATTAGGACATAGACGACTTTCCATTTTAGATCTATCTGAGGCAGGAAATCAACCTTTTTTTAGTAAAGATAAACGTTATGCCATTGTTTATAATGGCGAAATTTATAATTTTTTAGAAATAAAAAAAGAGTTAAAAGAATTTGATTTTCACACAAATACAGATACCGAATTAGTTTTAAATGCCTTTCAAAAGTGGGGAAAAGAAAGTTTGCAAAAATTCAATGGAATGTTTGCTTTTGCAATTTGGGACAATTTAAAAAAAGAAATTTTTATAGCCAGAGATAGAATTGGAATTAAACCAATTTATTATTTTAGAGACGAAGAAAAAATTATTTTTTCTTCTGAAATAAGAGGAATTTTATCAACAGAACTTGTTCCGAGAAAACTTAATAAAAAAATTTTAAATGATTATTTAATATATCAAACCATTCATGCTCCGGAAACTTTTGTAAAAAATATTTTTGTTTTAAAAGCATCACATTTTATTTTTGCATCGGATAAAAAATTTTTAATTCAAAATTATTGGGATATTTTAAAAAATTATAACAGAAAAATAAATGCATCTTACGAGGATACAAAAAATAAAGTTCGTTTGAATTTAACAAAATCTGTAGAAAGACGTATGATTTCTGATGTTGATTTTGGGGCTTTTCTTTCTGGCGGCATAGATTCTAGTATAATTGTTGCTTTGATGAGTTCCATTTCTAATAAGAAAATAAATACTTTTAACGTTTCTTTTGACGAAAAAAAATTTAGTGAATCTCATTATGCTAAAATAATTGGAAAAAAATTTAATACTAATCACACAGAAATAAAATTAAAAGAAAAAGATTTTTTAGAACTTTTGCCTTCGGCTTTGGAAAGTATGGATTTCCCAACTGGTGACGGTTTAAATACTTATGTTGTTTCGAAATTTACAAAAGCAAAAGGAATTTCTGTTGCTCTTTCTGGTTTAGGAGGCGATGAACTTTTTGCTGGCTATCCTATTTTTAGGCAAATTTTAAATTTAGAAAAATACAAATATTTAAAAAAAATGCCGTTTTTTATAAAAAATTTTTTTTCAAATATTTTAAAACTTGTAAAACCATCAATCTCAAGCGAAAAAATATCAGAGATTTTATTATTAGAAAATTGGAATTTTGAAAATATATATCCAATTTCAAGGAAAATTTTTTCTGATGCAAAATCTCATAAAATATTAAATGACAATAATTTAGAAGAAAATTTCATAAGAAATTTTTTATTAAAAAACAACAAATTTTCAATTTTACCGAAATTAAGTCAAATTTCTTTTGCAGAGATAAATACTTATTTGCAAAATATTTTACTAAGAGATTCTGACCAAATGGGAATGGCGCACACTCTTGAAATTCGTGTTCCATTTTTAGACCATAAATTAATTGAATATGTTTTTGGAATATCTGATGATTTTAAGTTTCCTCATACGCCAAAAAAATTATTGACAGATTCTTTTGAAAATTTAATTCCGAAAGAAATAATTAATAGGCAAAAAATGGGTTTTGTTTTGCCTTATGAGAAATGGTTAAAAAATGAAATTTTTGATTTTGCAAATTCAAAAATTATAAATCTTTCCAAACAAGGTTTTTTTAATGAAAAAAGTATTAAAAACTTATGGAAAAGTTTTTTAAAAAATGACAAAAGAGTTTCTTGGTCGAGAGTTTGGCATTTAATAGTTTTTCAAAATATTTTAGAAAAAAACAAAATTTCTTGAAAAAAAAATTTTTTGTGTAAAAATACAAATTGTAAATATTTTGCCATTTTTTGAAAAAAAAATTTTTTTTTAATTTTTTATAAAAATGCCAAAAATTTTAATATTTTTTAAATTTCAAAATAAAAAAATATTTTTTCAAAAATCGTCCAAAATTTTAATATTTTTTAATTTGAAATAAAAAAAATTTTTTTTTCAAATTCGTCCAAAATTTTAATATTTTAAAAAAAACCTCCAATGTTAAAAAAAAATTTTTTTCAAAAATCGTCCAAAATTTCAATATTTTTTTTTTGAAATTAAAAAAAATTTTTTTTTCAAATTCGTCCAAAATTTTAATATTTTAAAAAAACAACATTGGAGTTTTTTTTTAACATCCAATGTTTGATTCGAAAAAATCGTCCAAAATTTAGATGTCGAAACATTGGAGGTTTAAAAAAAAACCTCCAATGTTAAAAAAATTTTTTTCAAAAATCTCCAAAATTTTAACATTTTTTAATTTCAAAAAAAAAATTTTTTTTTCAAAAATCGTCCAAAATTTCAATATTTTTTATTTTGAAATTAAAAAAAATTTTTTTTTCAAAAATCGTCCAAAATTTTAATATTTTTTATTGCATTATGCGTCATCGTCCACGCTTGACACGTGGAATACCAAATCAAGCGTGGACGATGACGCATATGGGATAAACAAAAAAGAATTTTTTTAATTTCAAAATAAAAAAAATTTTGGTTCTTGGAACCTTTTTGTGAAATATAAATTTTTTTTTATTAAAAATAAAGAGATTATGATTCATCGTCCACGATGATTTCGTTGCATCGTCCTATAAAACATTGATTTTTAATGTTTTAATTACGATT
>JAOZVH010000065.1:11045-15460 GCA_029938235.1 Bacteroidales bacterium | reverse complement strand
TATTTTTTCTTTAAAAAGTAGTGTTTTTTTTAAAAATTACATAAAAAATCTCAAAGGTCGTAAAGAGCTTTGAGATTAATTATAATGAAACAAATATATATGAACGAAAGATGCTTTCAGGTCAAGCGAGACGATGGACGCATAAAAGGATAAAGTCTAACTTAGGCAAAAAGCTCAAAGGTCGTAAAGAGCTTTGAGATTAATTATCATGAAACAAATATATATGAACGAAAGATGCTTTCAGGTCAAGAGAGACGCTGGACGCATAAGGAGGCTTGTGTGGTGTTTTCATCGCATAATTATTCAATTTCAAAATAAAAAAAAATTTTTTTTAATAAAATTTAAAAATTTTGGCGTTTTTGGAAAAAATTTTATTATTAATAAAATATCTTAAAAAAATGCCGTTTTTTCAAAAAAAAATTTTTTTTAATAATAAAATATCTTAAAAAAATGCCGTTTTTTTGAAAAAAAAAATCTCAAAAACATCATTATTTTTTATTAAAATATTATACCTTGAGTTTTAATTTTATTTTCAATATCGCTCCAACTTCTTGTTAAATGTTTTTTAACTTCTTGATATAATGAATAAATTACATCAGAAGAAAATTTATTATTTCTTTCTTTTCGTCCTCCTTTTTTTATAACAAAAATATTATCAATTCTTGATGTTGATGGATCTACTTTATAATCAACTTCATAAGTTTCCGTTAAAATAAAAAATTTACAATGAGGATTTCCAGATTTAATTTTTTCTGCTGTAGCAATACTACCTTCTAACATTGTTTTATCTAAATATGTTTTACATTCAATGGAAACTACTGGAACAGATAAACAATATTTATTTACATTATCGCTCAATTCAACATTTTTATAAATTGCGAAATCTTGATTTTTTTGGTTTATTTTTATGTAATTTTCTTTTTTAAAATTTTCAAATTTTAATGGAGAAAAATACAAATTATTATACGCTTTTACAGAACCAACATTTATATTTTCTGATATAAATTCTTTGAATAAATGAAATAAAAATTCTTCAATAATACTTGATTCTAACTTAGATTGTGCAGAAAATTTTAATTTTTGATTTTCATACATATTATTTTTTTTAACAAATTCTTTATAAGAAATAAATTCTTTTATTTTTTCTTCAATCTTATTTGATTGCATCAAATCATAGAATTTTTTATATTTTTCATAAAAAATATTAATTTCATTTTTATTTCTCTTTGCAAAAATGTTTTTTCCGTGAATACAGTTTTTATCTATTTTTTTTAAAAACTCCATTTGATTTTTTTTTAATGCCATAATTTTTCAAAAAATTTTATTTTCTATGCTTGTTGTTTTTAATCTTTTAATTGCAATGTCGCAATATTTTTTAGAAATATCAATTCCTAAATATCTCCTACTAAATTTTTTTGAAACGACAGAAGTTGTTCCTACACCATTAAAAATATCCAGAATAATATCATTTTTAAAAGAAAAAAGTTTTAGAACTCTTTCAACGAGTTTTTTTGGAAACATTGCTGGATGTTGATATTTTTTCATATCTTTTTCCGGAGCAATTGACCATTTTGCAATAACAAATTTTTTAAATTCCTCTGCTGTAATATCAATATTTTCTTTTTCTCCTTTATGTTTCAAATCTCCTTTAGTAAAAATTTCTAAAAATTCCCATGTATATTTTAAATACGGCGAACTTGGACTTTTCCAACTTCCCCAAGCTGTATATTTACAATTATAATTGTTTTTTTCCCATAAAATTTCGCCTTTCCATATCATTTTTTTATTCATAAAATAATTGCTAATAATATGATGACTTGGAATATAATCAGAAAATAATGGTTGAATATTTATAATAATTCTGCCTCCATATTTTAAAACTCTTATACTTTCATCAAAAACTTCAAATAATTTTTCAAAATATGTGTTCCAATTTACTGAATCTGAATTATCAGAATAATCCAAACCAAAATTATACGGTGGAGATGTGAAAATTAAATCTATACAATTATCTGGTAATTTTTTTAAAATAATCAAATTATCAGAACAAATTATTTTATTTTCAAACTCCTTTGGTATTTCGTTGTTTTTTTTTGAAAATTTATTTTCTTGTGCATAAAAATAAATTTCATTATTTTTTTCTTTTTTTTTCTTCATAAATTATTTTTTTGATTTTTTTTTTAATATAAATTTTTACTTATTATTTCGTATTTTTTAATTTTAAATTGAGAATTTAAAAAAAAATTTTTCAAAAAAACGGCAAATATTTTAACATTTTTTTAAAATTTTACTCTTTTAGGATTTTTATTTATAAATTCTTTCCAGGAATTTACAGAATTATTTGCAATTTTATTTGTCATTTTATTTTGAAATTGATGACAAACAGCAACTGCAAGTCCGTCAGTTGCGTCTAAATCTCTTTTTAAATTTTTTATAAATAAAAATTTTTCCAAAAGCGAAGCAACTTGCTCTTTTGAAGCGTTTCCATTTCCTGTTATTGATTGTTTTATTTTTCTTGGAGCATACTCAAAAACTGGAATGGAACAAGACAAAGCAGCAGCAATAGAAACTCCTTGTGCGCGTCCAAGTTTTAAAGTGCTTTGTATATTTTTCCCATAAAAAGTTGATTCTACAGAAAATTCATCTACTTTATAAGTTTTAATTAATTGCAAAGTTCTATCGAAAATTTTTTTTAATTTTATGTAATGATTTTCTAATTTGTACAATTCAATAATTCCAATTGCAATTAATTCTAAATGATTATCACAGGATTTTATAATTCCGTAGCCTGTAATTCTTGTTCCTGGGTCTATCCCTAAAATTATTTTTTCTTTTTTTTTCAAATTCCTAATTTAATTTTTTACCTATCAAAGAAATAAATTCATTTCTTGTATCACTTTTCAAAAATGCACCCGTAAAAGCGGAAGTAGTTGTAACGGAATTTTGTTTTTGTATTCCTCTCATTTGCATACAAGTATGCTGTGCCTCTATGACAACAGCAACTCCCATAGGTTTTAAAGTTTCTTGAATACAGTCTCTAATTTGAACAGTCAAACGCTCTTGAACTTGCAAACGTCTAGCATAAGCTTCTACAACTCTTGCAATTTTACTTAAACCAGTAATATATCCATTTGGAATATAAGCGACATGCGCCTTACCAAAAAAAGGCAAAATATGATGTTCACAAAGAGAATATAATTCAATGTCTTTTACAATTACCATTTGTTTATATTCCTCTTTAAAAATTGCACTTTTTATCAATTCCTTAGGCTCAATATGATAACCATTTGTGAGAAATTGTAAAGATTTTGCAACCCTAAAAGGCGTTTTTTTTAAACCTTCTCTTTCTGGATTTTCACCAATTTGCACAAGAACTTCTTTATAAATTTCTGCTATTTTATCCATAGCAACTTTATTAAATTGTTCTATTTTTACAAAACCTTTCTCGTCTTTTAGACCAACACCGTTATTAATATATTTCATAAAAAAATTATTTATTTTTTATTTGGCTTTATTTTTTTAGCAAGTTTATAATATTTCTGAGCAACTCTTTTTCCTCTGCCGTCAGAATTTGCAAACTTATCACCAATATTTTTATATTTTAAATAAGCCGCTTCTATTTTCTCATTTATAATATCTAATTTTTCATATACTAATTTATTATCAAAATCCAAATCCCTTGCTTTTCTGTAATTCTCTTTTGCGAGATAATAAGAAAATTCTCCTTCATTAATAAATTCTTCTGCAATTTTAATTAAAATTTCAAATTCTCCACGTTTTTTTTCTTTTTCTATAGCTTTTAAACTTTCCTCTTTTCCAGAAATGGCTTCTTTACCGTCAGATTTTAAAAGCAAAGCTTCATCATATTTTTTAATAGCGTCTTCAAATTTTCCTTGTTCTTGCATCACATCTCCATCTCCAACAAACATTTTGTAATTAATTTCTGATTGTTGATTTTGATAAAAATTATAAGATAAAAATATAATAATAATTAAAATTACAGCAAGAGCATAATATATAAAATTTTTTTTCTTCTTTTTTTCTTCTTTTTTCCTAACTCTCCATTTTGGTTTTGATTTTATATCCTTATCTTTTTTATTATGAATTTTTTCATTTTCTTTTTCTTTTTCTTCAGGAATTTTATAATCTTTCTCTAATTCTTTAAATTCTTTTTCTGCCTGATCCCAAAAATCTTCATTTTCGTTTGGTTCTTCTTTTTCTAATTTTTCTTTTTCTAATTTTTCTTTTTCTAATTTTTCTTTTTCTAATTTTTCTTTTTCTAATTTTTCTTTTTCCAATCTTTCATTTTCCAATTTTTCTTTTTCCAATCTTTCATTTTCCAATTTTTCATTTTCCAATTTTTCATTTTCTAATCTTTCATTTTCTAATCTTTCATTTTCTAATCTTTCATTTTC
>JAOZVH010000065.1:0-10945 GCA_029938235.1 Bacteroidales bacterium | reverse complement strand
TTTCATTTTCTAATCTTTCATTTTCTAATCTTTCATTTTCTAATCTTTCATTTTCCAATCTTTCATTTTCTAATCTTTCATTTTCCAATCTTTCATTTTCCAATTTTTCCTTTTCTAATCTTTCCTTTTCTAATTTTTCCTTAATTTCATTTTTAAATAAAAAATCTTTTTCAATATCTACATTTTCTAAAATTTGCTTTTCAATATATTCAAAAGCAGAGCTAAAATCTTCATTTTTATGAGTTTCATATTTAATAGCAACATCAAAAAATATCGTTCTAATTTTTAATAAACTTAAACGTATTTTCATTAATTGCTCTTTTTTTTCTTCGTCATTTTCTTCTTCTATTTTATCATCCCAATATCTGAGATAATTTGCAAAAGTAAGAATATCGTAAAAATTAGAACTTCTAAGAACTATAGGAACAATATTCTTATGTTCAAATAATTCAGAAACTTTCAACCAATCTAACATACAATGAATAGATTTCAAAAATTGGTCATTAATTAGAAAGATTACAAAATCTTTATTTGTTAAATTATCTAATTTATTACTTTCAAGTTCATTATCATTATTACTGTGCTTATCAATTACAGTAAATTTTTTTTCTTCACAAATATTTTTAACTTTGTTAAAAATTTCTTCATATTTCTCTCTTGATTTAACAAGATGATGCTTAAAATATGAAATATATATTTTTGTATTTTTTTTATCTAATTTCATAAAATTTTTTTTTATTTTGAAATCGCAATTTACAATTTTTTTTTTTTTTTAATATAAAAATATTTAATATATTTAATAATACAAATTTTATACAAAAATGCAAAAAAAAAATATTTCTAGTTTAAAAAAAAAAATAGAGCTGTTAAAAAACAGTGATATTTTTTCTAATATTGAAAAAAATATTTTAAAAAAAATTGCATTATCTTTAATAGATATTAAATTAGAAATAAATGAAATTGTTTTTCAGAAAGGTGAAAAAGGCGATGCAATGTATATAATTATAGATGGCGAACTTGCTGTTTATGACAAGAATCATATATTTACTATATTGAAAAAAAAAGATGCTTTTGGAGAATATTCTTTGATAGATTCTTCTGTGCGAAGTGCATCTGTCAGAACTTTGAAAAAAACTCATTTACTAAAATTAGATCAAAATATTTTTTTAAATATACTGGAAAATAATTTCAAAACAACTTTAAATATTTTTCATTCTTTGATAAAAAGAGTAAAAGATAAAGACCTTTTGGAAGAAAATTTAGTAAAACAAAAAAAAGAAATTACTGATAGTATTAATTATGCAAGTTTAATACAAAAAGCAGTATTTCCACCTAACGAACTAATAGACAAACTTTTAAAAAATTATTTTATTTTATATGAACCTAAGGATATAGTTTCCGGAGATTTTTATTGGGTAAATAAAAAAAATAATAAAATAATAGTTATTGCTGCTGATTGCACAGGACACGGAGTTCCCGGAGCTTTTATGAGTATGCTTGGCATATCTTTTTTAAACGAAATTATAAATAAATTAAAAGCTCCAAAAGCAAATGAAATTTTAAATTTATTAAGAAAAACAGTAAAAAGATCTCTGCGACAAACAGGAAAATATGGAGAAGCAAGAGATGGAATTGATATGGCACTTTGTATAATTGATTTTGAAAATCTGGAATTAGAATTTGCGGGTGCGAATAATCCATTAATTTTAATTAGAGAAGATGAACTTTTAGAAGTAAAAGCAGATAAAATGCCAATAGGAATACATTTTAGAGAAAAAGAAAGTTTTACAAATAATAAATTAAAAATAAAAAAAAATGATAGAATTTATTTATTTTCTGATGGATATTATGACCAATTTGGTGGGAAAAGAGGAAGAAAATTTTTAAAAAAAAATTTTAAAAAATTGCTAAAATCTATTTATGAAAAGAAAATGGAAGAGCAAAAAATAATTTTAAAAGAAACTTTAAATAATTGGAAAAAAAATTATGAGCAAATAGATGATATTTTAGTTCTTGGAATAGAAATAAATTAAATTTTTTTCAAAAAATGATGAAATTTTCATATATTTCAATTTGAAAATTAAAAAATATTTTTTCAAAAAATGACGAATTTTTTAATAAAAAATATTAATTAGTAAAAAATTATTTTTTTTAAATTTATGTAAATGAAAAAAATCGCATTAAAAATTAATAAAGGAATAGCACAACAATCAACAATAAATAAAAATGCCATTAAAAATTTTAGAAAGAAAAAAAAATCTTTTTTAAATTCTAATTATTATTTTGAAAAAATTTTAAAAGGTGACATAGTTGCTTTAAGTCAATCTATTACTTTGGTAGAAAGTTCTTTGCAAAAGCATCATAAAATTGCTCAGGAAATTATAGAAAAGTGTTTAAGTCATAATAAAAATAAATCTCTAAGAATTGGTATAACCGGAGTTCCCGGAGTTGGTAAAAGTACTTTTATAGAATCTCTTGGAGTAAAAATTACAAAAAATAAAAAACTTGCTGTTCTGGCAATTGATCCGAGTAGCGAAAATTCTAAAGGTAGTATTTTGGGAGATAAAACTCGCATGTATAAATTAGCAAATGATAAAAATGCTTTTATAAGACCTTCTCCTTCCGGAGGTTCTCTTGGTGGTGTGTCCAATAAAACAAGAGAAACAATAATTTTATGTGAAACTTTTGGTTTTGATATTATTTTTGTTGAGACTGTTGGCGTTGGACAGTCCGAAACAGCAGTTAATTCTATGGTAGATTTTTTTTTGCTTTTAATACTTGCAAATGCAGGAGACGAATTACAAGGAATAAAAAGGGGAATTATGGAAATGGCAGATGCAATTGTTATTACGAAAGATGATGGGAAAAATAAAAAAATTATTAATATTGCAAAATCAGAATATAAAAATGCTTTACATCTTTTCCCCATAAAAAAATCTAAATGGAATCCAAAAGTTTTAAGTTGTTCTGCTTTGAATAAAACAGGAATTAATGAAGTTATGAACACAATCTTAGATTATGAAAAATTCACGAAAAAAAATAATTTTTTCCAAAAAAAACGAAAATTGCAATTAATAAATTGGATGTATGAAAGTATAAATTTTTCTTTGAAAAGAAATTTTTATAATAATAAGTCTATTAAAGAAAAAATAAAATTTTTAGAAAACGAAATTATAAATATGAGAATTAGCCCTTTTATTGCTTCTAAAATTTTATTGAAAAAATATTTTTTATAATTTTTTTGTTTTTTATATAATAATATTACATTTGCGTCGTTGTTTATATTATAGTAGTTATAATATTTTTTTAATTTTAAATTATAGGAGGACATATATAGATAAATTTTTACTTTAAAATAAAATATAGGAGGGTCTATTATGAATAATAAATTAACAGATTTCGAACTTGTACAGGGTTTTGTTGCCGGAGATAATGATTATATTGACGCATTAATTAGAAGGCATAAAAATCGAGTGTATACTTATATCTTATTGGTAGTAAAAAATAGTCAACTTGCAGAAGATATTTTTCAAGAGACTTTTATTAAAGTTATAAAATCTCTAAAAAGAGGTAAATATAAAGACAAAGGTATTTTTGTTTCTTGGGTTGTACGTATCGCTCATAATTTAATTATAGACTATTTTAGAAAACAAAAGAATATAAGAACTATTTCTAACGAATATGGAAATATAGATTTGTTTAATTCTAAGAAATTTTCTGATATAAATATAGAAGATATTCTTGTTAAAGAACAAATTCGTTCTGATGTTAGAACTTTAATAGATATGTTGCCAATAGACCAAAAAAAAGTGATTTTATTAAGACATTATGAAGGGTATTCTTTTAAAAGAATTGCAAAAGAAACTGATGTAAGTATAAATACAGCTCTTGGTAGGATGCGATACGCACTTATTAATCTTAGAAAATTAATAAAAAGAACAAAACTAAATTTAACAATTTATTAAATTCTTAAATATTATTTATTTATTATTAATTATTTTTTAATTTTTGTCTTAAATAAATTATAAAAAATGAACAGTAAAAATAGAAAAAATATAAAAGTTGGTCAATATGTGGAAGTTGTACAGAAGCATCATCAACGAACAGGTGAATTAACAGAAGGAACGATAAAAAGAATTTTGACAAAATCTCAAAATCATCCTCATGGGATTAAAGTTCAATTAGATACAGGTGAAGTAGGTCGCATTAAAAATATTTTAGAAGAATAGTAATTTATTTTTTTGCGATGTGCAGTGTTTTCAAGCAATTATAAATTTATGATTGGTAATCTTTCGATTGTGCGGTGGAAACACAGCACAGGTACAGAATTTTGGGCATTTTTTTATTTAAAAAAAATGTTGAAATTTTGTGCAATTTTTGAGAAAAAATTTTTTTAATTGAAAAATATTAAAATTTTGGACGATTTTTGAAAAAAAAATTTTTATTTATAAAATCATTAAAATTTTGGCGTTTTTTGAAAAAAAATTTTTATTTATAAAATCATTAAAATTTTGGCGTTTTTTTGAAAAAAATTTTTTAATTATAAAAAATGTTTAAAATATTTGCTTTTTTTCAAAAAAAAAATTTTTTTTATATTTTATAAAAACTTAAAATTTTGGACGTTTTTTGAAAAAACTTTTTTAACTATAAAAATATTAAATTTTTGGACGAATTTTGAAAAAAATTTTTTTTTATTTCGAAATTAAAAAATGTTAAAATTAATGTCTGTGAAAACACCGCCCAAGCGCAAAGTTTTTTCTGCTTTTTTGAGTGAAAAAAATTATTAAAAATTTTTCAAATTTATCTTTTAAAAGATTGTAAATATATTATAAGATTTGAAAATCAATTAATTAACAATTTTTGTAGTTTTATTTTTGTTTTTTGTGAAAAAAATACGAAATTTGCGTTTAAAAAAATTAAATATGCTACTTGAATTTAAAATAAAGAATTTTTTGTCTTTTAAAGATGAACAAATATTAAGTTTTGAAGCGACAAATGATAAACATCTTGATGATTATTATTGTATAAAAATCAAACCTAATTTAAAAGTCTTAAAAGTAGGCATTGTTTATGGTGCAAATGCTTCTGGAAAAAGTAATTTATTAGTTGCTTTAAATGGCTTAATTCATGATATTATTTTAGATACAAAAGAACGAAATGAGAATATTGAAATAATACCTTTTTTATTTGATAAGCAAACACCAAATAAGCAAAGCGAAATTGAATTAAGTTTTTTTATTAATGCTAAAAAATATATTTATCAATTAGTTGCTGATAGAAATGTTATTTATAAAGAGAAGTTAGTTTTTTATCCAAAAACACAACCTGCTATTATTTTTAAACGAATATTTGATAAGAAAAAAAATAATTATAATTTATCTATTGGCAGCAAAATTAAATTAAGTGCTGCTGATAAAAAAAATCTAATTGCAAATACTTTAAATAATATGAGTATTATTTCTGCTCTAAAGAAAATTAATATTTCTTTTGAAGAGTTAGAAAATGTTTATAAATGGTTTGATACATATTTTATGCCTTCAATAAACTATAAAACAGATTTATTTAATTGGACAACAAAACAAATAGAAAATTCATCTAATTGCAAAGGTTTATTAATAGATTTATTAGGAAAAGCAGATTTTGGAATTTCTGATATTGAAATTAAAAAAGAAACAAAAGAACTTACTGAAATTGAATTATCTACATTAACAGATTTAACATTTTTATCAGAGCAAGGAAAAGAAAGACTTTTAAAAGAAAAAACATTGACTAAAAAAGGTGTTTTTTTCAAACATCAAATTCAAAATAAAGAAAGTCTTGAAAATTATATTTTACCAAAGGAATTAGAATCTGTAGGTACATTACGTTTTTATGGTTTGGGAGGAGTTTTAAATAAATTAGTTCATAAAGACCGTTTTGTTTCAATAGATGAAATAGAAAGTTCTTTACATCCTGATTTATTTAATCATTTTTTAAAATTATTTTTAGTAAATAGCAAAAATTCTCAATTGTTATTTACAACACATAACATTAATTTATTAACTGAAAAAGATATTATAAGAAAAGATGCCATTTGGTTTACAGAAAAACAAGAAGATGGAAGTACTGAGTTATTTTCATTAGCAGATTTTGATATTAGGAATGACTTATCTTTTATCAATGCTTATAAAATTGGAAAATTTGGAGCAAAGCCAAATCTTGGAGATTATTTTATAAATGCCTAAAAATTCAGATATAAATTATATTATAGCTAAAACTAAAGAGATGCTTGAAAAAGGTTATGATAAAGTTTATTCTTTATTTGATTTAGATGTAATTCTTGGAGAAGAAAGAAATAAAAAGAAATTTGATAAATTTAAGAAAAATTATAAAAATGATATTAAAAAAGGAAAGATAGTAATTATTACATCTAATCCTTGTTTTGAATTATGGTTTTTGTATCATTTTAAATTTGTTTGTAGAGATTTTTATAGTTGTAAAAGTATGATTGATAGTTCTTTAAAAAAGCACATTTCAAATTATAGTAAAAAACAAGAATATTTTAGAAAAGTTAAAATATATGAATATTTAAGAAGTAAATTAGAAATAGCTGTAAAACATTCTAAACAATCTTGTAAGAATTCTAAAATTAATAATTCTAAAACAAATATGTATAAATTAATTTATGGTTTAGGTATTTTAAAAGAAATTTAAATTATGTTTTAAAGATAAAATTCTTTATAATTTGATACTGATATTTCTAATAATTTTGAGGTTAAAATTTTCAATAATCGCAAAAAATCATGCGCTTGCGGTATTTTTACCGCACATTTTATAGATGAAAAAAAATATTAAAATTTGTATATTTTTGATATTTAATGTTTTTTTTAATAAAAAAAAATTGTTATGTTTCGTAGAATTTTAAAAAAATATTGGGGTTATTCTAATTTTAGACCTTTACAGTTGGAGATAATAAAATCTGTTTATTCTGGAAAAGATACTCTTGGACTTCTAACAACCGGCGGAGGAAAATCTATAATTTTTCAAGTTTTAAGTTTATCAAAAGAAGGTTTATGTATAGTTATAACTCCTTTGATTGCATTGATGAAAGACCAAGTGGAAAATTTAGAAAACCTTGGTATTAAAGCAGTTGCAATTTATTCTGGAATGAATAAACGAGAAATAAATATTGCTTTTAATAAATGTATTTTAGGAAACTATAAATTTTTATATCTTTCTCCGGAGCGAATTAAAAGCGATTTATTTTTAGAAAAAAAAGACGAATTAAATATAAATTTAATTGCTGTTGATGAAGCACATTGTATTTCCCAATGGGGTTATGATTTTAGACCTTCTTATCTGGAAATTGTAAAACTTAGAGAATTTTTTCCTGATATTCCTGTTCTTGCACTTACCGCAACTGCAACAAAAAATGTCGTTGAAGATATTCAAGAAAAATTAAATTTCAATGAAAAAAATGTTTTTAAAAAAAGTTTCGAAAGAAATAATTTGAGTTATATTGTTAGAGAGCTTGAAGATAAAAATAAGTATTTATTGAAAATTTTAAAAATAGAAAAAGGATGTGCCATAGTTTATGTAAGAAATAGGAGAAAAACTTTTGATATTTCTAATTTTTTAAGGAAAAATAATATTTCTTCAGATTTTTATCACGCAGGTTTAGATAATAAAATCAAATCAAAAAAACAGGAATCATGGAAAAAAAATAAAACAAGAGTTATTGTTTCTACGAATGCTTTCGGAATGGGAATTGATAAAGCTGATGTTCGTGTGGTTGTTCATATGGACTTGCCAGACAGTTTAGAAGCATATTTTCAGGAAGCAGGACGAGCAGGAAGAGATGAAAAAAAATCTTTTGCGGTATTATTATACAATGAAAATGATAAATCTAATTTTGAAAAACGTTTAAAAACGAGTTTTCCAGAAATTGATTTTATAAAAAAAATTTATAATTCGGTTTGTAATTTTTTACAAATTCCTCTTGGCTCTGGTTTCGACGTAAATTTTGATTTTGATTTATCGCTTTTTTTAAGAAATTTCAAATTGCCAACTTTAGAAACTTATAACAGTTTGAAATATTTAGAAAAAGAAAAATACTTAGAATTAACAGAAAATATTTTTATACATTCAAAATTAATTTTTAAAATACAAAAGGAAGAAATTTACAAATTACAAGTTAAAAGCAAAATTTTTGATAAAGTCATCAAATTGCTTATGAGAAATTACACTGCTTTATTTAGTGAATACTCAAAAATTAATGAAAAATTTATAGCGAAAAAATTAAATACAAGCGTAGAAAATATAAAAAAATATTTGAAACGTCTGTCAAAATATAATATAATAGATTATATTCCGGAGAGAAAAACCTCATTATTAATTTTAAAAACAGAAAGAATTTTAGATAAAAATCTAAAAATTTCAAAAAAAGAAATTTTTGAAAAAAAGAAAAATTATAAATCAAAAATTGATGCTGTAATTCATTATGCTTCCAGTAAAAATAAATGTAGAAATCAATTATTATTATTTTATTTTGGAGAAAAAAATGCTGAGGAATGTGGAATTTGTGATGTTTGCAAAGAAAATAAAGAAAATAATTTAACAGAGGAAGAATTTAAAAATATTTCTGATGCGATAAAAAAAATTTTATTAAAAAAAGACGAAATTTTTAATGATTTAGCAAAGGAAATTTATTTCTTTCCGGAAAAAAAAATTATAAAAACATTAGATTTTTTACTGGAAAATGAAGAGATTTTTTTGTTAGAAAACGGTAAAGTTTCTTTGCATAATTAAAAAAATTTTTTATTTTGAAAAAAAATATAAATTTAATTTATGAAAAATAAAATTTTAATATTAAATATTAAAAAATTAGTTTCTATAAAAGAGAAAAATATAGAAAAAGTTTCTGGAAAAGAAATGTCTTTTTTAGAAAATATAGATAATGCTTTTTTATTTATAAAAGATGAAAAAATCCATTCTTTTGGTAGAATGCGAGATTTCCATTATAATGAAAATATAGGAGAGATGACTTCCTTAAATGTAAAAAGCATAAATGCAAAAAACAAAATGGTTTTTCCATCTTTTTGTGATTCGCATACACATTTAGTTTATGCCGGAAGCAGAGAAATAGAATATATAGATAAAATAAAAGGTTTATCTTACGAAGAAATAGCAAAACGTGGTGGTGGAATTTTAAATTCTTCTAAAATGATAAATAAAGCATCTGAAAATTTATTGTATAGAAATGCTTTCGAAAGAATTAATGAAATTATTAAATTAGGAACTGGTGCTGTAGAAATAAAAAGTGGTTATGGTTTGTCTTTGTTGGGCGAATTGAAAATGTTGAGAGTAATAAAAGAATTAAAAAAAGATATGCCGATTTCTATAAAATCTACTTTTCTTGGTGCTCATGCTGTCCCTTTAAAATATAAAGGACGACAAAAAGAATATGTAGATCTTATAATTAATGAAATGATACCAAAAGTTGCTGAGGAAAATTTAGCAGATTATATAGATGTATTTTGCGATAAAGGTTTTTTTACAGAAGAAGAAACTGATAGAATTTTAGAATGTGGAAATAAATACGGTTTACGAGGAAAAATTCATGCTAACGAATTAGATTTTTCCAGAGGCATACAAGTTGGAGTGAAACATAATGCTTTATCTGTTGATCATCTTGAATTTACAGGAAAAGAAGAAATTGAGATTTTAAAAAATTCTCAAACTATGCCAACTTTATTACCCGGAGCAGCTTTTTTTCTTGGAATGAAATATCCGCCCGCAAGAAAAATGATAGATTCTGGTTTAGCCATTGCTTTGGCTTCTGATTTTAATCCGGGTTCTTCACCGTCTGGAAATATGCAATTTATTATGTCTCTTGCTTGTATAAAATTTAAAATGATTACAGAAGAAGTTATTAATGCAGTAACATTAAATGGTGCTTATGCGATGGGAATGAGCGATAAATTAGGAAGTATTACAAAAGGGAAAATTGCAAATGTTTTTATTACAAAAGAAATTCCAAGCATTGAATTTATACCTTATTCTTTTGGTTCAAACTTAATAGAAAAAGTTATTTTAAAAGGTAAAATTATTTTTTAAAAAATATTAAAAAAAATAAAATTTAGTTATTCAAATTTTTTTAAACATTTGTTTGATGTAGAAACAAATGTTTAAAAAAAACGACGAAATTTTACGAATTTTATAATTAAAAATAATTTTTTCAAAAAAACGCCAAAATTTTAATATTTTTTAATTTCAAAATAAAAAAATTTTTTTTAAATAAATTATTAAAAATTCTCGTTTTTTGGAAAATTTTTTTTATAAATAAATTATTAAAATTTCGTCGTTTTTTGAAAAAAATTTTTTTTAAATAAATCATTAAAATTTCTCGTTTTTTGGAAAAAGTTTTTTTAATAAATCATTAAAAATTCTCGTTTTTTGGAAAAATTTTTTTTTAAATAAATTATTAAAAATTCTCGTTTTTTGGAAAAAAGTTTTTTTAATAAATCATTAAAATTTCTCGTTTTTTGAAAAAAGTTTTTTTAAATAAATTATTAAAAATTCTCGTTTTTTGGAAAAAATTTTTTTTAAATAAATCATTAAAAACTCTCGTTTTTTGGAAAAAATTTTTTTTAAATAAATCATTAAAATTTCTCGTTTTTTGAAAAAAATTTTGGTTCTTCAGATTATGATTCAAGCGTCCACGCTTGATTTCGTTGCATCGTCTTATAAAGCATTGATTTTTAATGTTTTAATGACGATTTGGAATAAAAATTTTTAAAAAATATTTTGAAAAAAACACAAATTTTTAACAATTTTTTTATGAAAAAAACTCTCCTCCACAAAAAGGTTCGAAGAGCCAAAATTTTTTTTAATAAATCATTAAAAATTCTTGTTTTTTGAAAAAAATTTTTTTTAAATAAATTATTAAAAATTCTCGTTTTTTGGA
>JAOZVH010000257.1 GCA_029938235.1 Bacteroidales bacterium | reverse complement strand
TTCCATTTGCTTTTAATTTTCCTTGAATAAATTTCACCATAAAATTACTTTCAAATTTTTCCTGAGAATTGACTTCACTTTCTGTAAATGGAATCCAGTGGTTTGTAGCATTTTCTGATGTAAACCTATTTTGTCCGTGAAATAAAGTAAAAGTTAAGCAATCATTTTGAAATTCCATATCTTTTTTCCATATCTTTTTTGGAGTTAAAAATTGGTCTCTGTCGTTAATCCAAGTGGCTTTAATAGAATGACGAACTGCAAAATACAAAGAACCTTGAATGATATTCTGTTGTGTAAAAGCAAAATAATTTACATGACGAACTCCTTTATTATTTCTAATGTGCAAAAATTTATTATTTTGAAAATCAGGTCCAGAATTATCCATATAAGCTAAAATTTCTTTATCTAAATTATCAAAATTTTTTATCCATTTATTAATATTTTTTGGCAAATTGCCATAAAAACGTTTTTTTTCTATTTTATTTTCATTTTTATCAAAGACATTACAATTTATATTTTTGATATTATTTTTTACACTTAAATTCCAAATTGTAAAACCAATTGGAAAATGACCTTTTACATTATCAAATGTATTTGCAGGTATAACAAAACCTTTCATAAATTTTGCTAAGAAATATTCCTTAAATTTTTTAAAATTAGAGCCTTGTATAAATTTTAAGGTTGAAAATAAAGCAAGTTTTGAATTTGGTATTTTATCATAAACCTGTGCCATAAATAAAGCAAATATTTCATTGGAAGCATTACCAATTTTAGCATTAAAATATTCATTTAGTTTGTAATTTTTAGTGACTCCACTTTTATTTTTTCCTGTTCTTGTTACTGTTTTGGCAGTTGTTGCCTCTGCATATGGCGGATTAATATAAAGTATTAATTTTTTTCGATTTTTGGGGTCATTAATAATTTTTTGCAAAGTTTGTGGAAGTTTTGAAAAATCATCATTCAAAAAATCAAATTGAAAAACATGTCTCTCTAATAAATTAGCTCCGTTTTTAATGCGATCTTTCATTATTTCTACATCTTGTTTATCAATTGTAGAAGCCCAAATATTATATTTATTTGTCAATCCAGCCAATAAATTTCCTGTTCCCGCAGCACAATCCCAGATATAATATTCATCTTGCCAATCTTTTCCAAAAACATCACTAAGATATTTTTGTGATAATTCCACCCATTTTTGCGGCGTAAAAAAACTTCCCTTTCGTTCTCTGATGTCCTGTGGAACAAGTAAATCTCGACGTTCAACTATATAATCCCAATATTCCTCTTTTGGTGGTCTTTCATATTTATTCCAAAATTGATCATGTGCTTTTTGATTGTCATTGAAAGATGCTGTTCTTGTATTAAACATACCAAATTCATCAATTCTTCTGTCAAGCTCGTATTTGTTTTTCTTCAATAAAACAAAAAGTTTTTCTTTTATTGTTTCATTTTCACGAGTAAGCAGATCCGCAAGATAAAAATCACCGTCAATAATTCCGATATTTTTTGCAATATTCCAATTTACGGCAATGGATAATTTAACATTTTCTAACCATTTATTATAAATAACCATAAAATTGTTTTTATCAATTTGTGTCTTTGTAATTCCAAATTTTCCAATAACAAAATTATTTTTAATAAATTTTTTTAATTCTTTTTCATCTTTTTCATAATGAAAAATTAATGTATTTTTATCTAAAACATTTTTTACTTTTTTATAAAGCAATTTAAATTCTTTTGATTTATGATTAGACGGTGTAACATTCCAATTAAAATCGTTCAAATAAAAAATTTCATGAATATCATTGTATGGAATAAAAGCGATTTTTTCCGCATCAAAAGCTCCTAAATATGACGGAGGTAAATTTTTATCAAAAGTACGAGATTTGCCAATGGTTAAAATCAATTGAACGAAGGATTTATAAATGTCAGATTTTCCTTTTTTTGCCTCCGCCCAAAGCAAACTTTCTTGTTCTAAGGATTCTTTTTTATGCATGGAAACGCAAAAATCTATATTTCCAATAATTTTTGTATTATCATAGATCCCAAAATAATATTCGGCTATTTTATTTTTTAGTTCTTCCTCTCTTATATTTAAATTGTAGGTCATTATATTTTTAATTATCATTTAAAAAAACAAATATAATTTAAAAATTTGTTTTTTAATTTAAATTTTAAAACATTAAAAAATTGTCGTTTTTTTGAAAAATTTTTTTTTTGATTCAAATAAAAAAACCGTAAAATTTTAGCATTTTTTGAAAAAAAAATTTTTTTTATTTTAAAATTAAAAAATATTAAAATTTTGGACGATTTTTGAAATTAAAATATTTAAAATTTTGGACGAATTTTGAAAAAAAATTTAAAATTTTGAAATTAAAATTTTTAAAATTTTGGACGATTTTTGAAAAAAAATTTTTAAAAATAATTTAAAAAAAATAACGTTTTTTAAAAAAAAATTTTTTATTGAAATTATGAAAAATAAAAAAACTTTAAAAATAGGTTCTTCTGATTTTAAAATGATTGTTGAAGGGAATCATTATTTTGTCGATAAGACATTATTAATTCATGAATTTTTTTATTCTCAGAATGATGTTTTATTAATAACTCGTCCAAGACGTTTTGGAAAAACTTTAAATTTATCTATGATTCATTATTTTTTTGACATTAAGCAAAAAAACAATTTATTTTTAGATTTTGAAATATCAAAAAATAAAGATTTTTGTGAAAAACATCAAAATAAATATCCTGTAATTAACATCACTTTGAAAGATATTGATGAAAATAACTGGGAGGATTGTTTGGAATCTCTAAAAACTTTGATTTCTAAATTATATAAAAAGCATGACTATCTATTAAATTCTGATAAAATAAAAGATTATGAAAAGGAAATATTTTTTGAAATAATTAAACGTTCTGCCAATATAGTTGATTTTAAAAACAGCTTATTTGACTTATGTGAATTTTTAAAAAAGCATTTTAATAAAAAAGTAATTGTTCTGGTTGATGAATATGATGCACCAATTATAAAAGCATTTCAAAATTCGAGAGAATTAAAAGATAAAACATATTATAAAAATGTAATAAATTTTATGCAAACATTTCTTGGCTCTGTTTTCAAAGGCAATGAAAATAATTTACAAAAAGGTATGCTTACAGGTGTAATGAGAATTGGCAAGGAAAGTATTTTTTCCAAATGGAATAATCTTTCTACATACGGAATAAGTTCAACTTATTTTGCTGATAAATTTGGTTTTACAGGGGATGAAACAAAAGAAATGTTAAAACATTTCAATCTTAATAAAGATGTTAAAAAAATCAAAGAATGGTATGACGGTTATAAATTTGGAAATATTGATAATATTTATAATCCTTGGTCCATAGTAAATTACATTTCAAATGTAAATGATGGTTTTAAAACATACTGGGTAAATACTAGTAGTGATTCTTTAATAAGAGATGAAATATTTGTTGGAAATAAAGAGCGAACATATAAAACATTAGAAAAACTTATTTCTGGCAAGACTATTACGAAACATATAGAAGATAATTTTGTTTTTTCCGATTTTGAAAATGACAGAAGTTTATTATGGACACTGTTAACTTACAGCGGTTATTTAACCATTTCTGATAATTTAAAATTAGAAAATTATAAAATAAAAATTCCGAATTATGAAATAAATTTATTATTTAAAAAAATAATAATTAAATGGTTATCAAATAAAATTAAAATCAGAAGAGATTTATTAATTTCAACATCACAGAATTTGATAAATAATGATCTAATTAATTTTGAAAATAATTTTAAAGAAATTATTGGAGATTCTCTGAGTTATTTTGATCTTTTGCCGAAAAAAGATGAATATAAAAAAGTTGTCATTCCAAATGAGCAATTTTTTCATGTTTATACATTAGGATTACTTGCAGTTTTATCTGATGATTACATTATAAAATCCAATAGAGAATCTGGCGAAGGAAGATATGATATTATGTTAATTCCTCAGAACAAAAATAATAATGCTGTAATTATAGAAATTAAATATATTAAAAATCAAGCAATTAACGAAAAATATGAGAAGTTTTATAAACGTATAAATCTTGCAATTGATAAGGCAAGAGAACAAATTACAATAAGAAAATATTATAAGGAAGCTTTGGAAAATAAAATTCCTAAGAAAAATATTATTAATGTTCCGATAGTTTTTGCTGGAAAAGAGCCATACATTAACAAAATAAAAATAAAAAAAATAAATCATTAAAATTTTAGCGTTTTTTGGGATTTTATATTTTTTTATAAAATCTTAAAATTTTGGATGTTTTTTGAAAAATATTTTTTTTATTTTGAAATTAAAAAATATTAAAATTTTCACGTTTTTTGAAAAATTTTTTTTAATTTGAAATTAAAAAATGTTGAAATTTTGGGCGATTTTTGAAAAAAAATTTTTTTAATTTGAAATTTAAAAACATTAAAATTTTGGACGATTTTTG
>JAOZVH010000064.1 GCA_029938235.1 Bacteroidales bacterium | reverse complement strand
CTTGTTCATTTACAAGTAATTAATATGCTTAGACTGACGGCTATTGCGTCCACGCTTGAATCATAATTTTTTCACATTTTTTATGTGCGAAAAATTTCCTATCACAAAAAGGTTCGAAGAACCAAAATTTTTTTTCAAAAAACACCAAAATTTTAATATTTTATTAAAAAAAATTTTTCTCCAAAAAATGCTAAAATTTTAATATTTTATTAAAAAAAATTTTTTTCCAAAAAATGCCAAAATTTTTAGGATTTTTAATTTCAAATTATTAAAAATAATTTTTTTTCAAAAATATAAATTTACCCAATATCAAATAATTCCGCAGGATTAATTTTAAATTGTAACATTTGTGATGTTTTTCGTCCAGCATCTCCACCTTTGCGCTGCATTGTTATTTTTCCAATTTTAATATTACCTCTTTTTGTTACAATTACATTTCCGTTTGAAAAATGATTTATAACAATATTTATTGTTTTTAAAATCCATCTTGAATTTTTTTCAATTTTTTGAACAACAAGCATCCATTCAGAAGCAAATTTTCCTCTTCCTTTAATTATATCATTTATAATTAAAAATTTATTATTTTCAAACCAGTTTAATAATTTTTTTTGAGTTTTTTCGCTAAATTCATTGATAAACATTCGTCTGCTATCTTTTGGATTTTTTATTGTTGGAGCAATTTCTCCGGTATATTTTTTTAATATTTCAGTTATATCAAATGGAATGTTCCACATTTCTTGATATTTATCCACCCAACGTTTATCTATTTGATTAAAACCTTTTAAATTGCTCACAAGTTTTATTTGCAAATTTTCTACATCAATTGCTTTTTTTAATTTTATTTTTATTTGAACTTGAACATCTGTTTTATAAGCTGATATAATAATTGCTTCAACATATTCAATTTCAGATAATTCATAATCCATTATTATTAGCCAGTCCTGTGCTTCCTTATCTTTCTTCCAATTATTAAATTTCTTAACAATATCTCTTTCATTTTTGAAGCCCTCTTTCGCTGTATGCGAACCTTTTTTTATTAAATCCATTATTTCTTATAAAAATAAATTTTTTTTAAAATATTTTTTTAATCTTTCATTTGCTATTTTCGTGTATTCTTTAGAAATTTCAGAACCAATCCATTTTCTATTGAAAATTTGCGCAATTTTTGCTGTAGTTCCACTACCAATAAAAGGGTCATATATTAAATCGTTTTCATTTGTCCAAGTTTTAATTTGGTCTATTGCAAGCTGCTCGGGAAAAATTGCTGGATGTTTATATGCGATTTTATCTTTTGTAGAAATTCCTCCACCAACAGAATAAAAAAAAACATTTCCAACTTTTTTTTCTTTTGTTCGCTCAATTTTTTTATAATCTATTTTTCCAGTTTTACCACGATTTTTCATATTTGCAATGCCACGATATTTTGTTGATTCTGTTATTGGATTAAAAACTGATGGTTTGCCTTTTGAAAAGGCAAAAATATATTCAAAATGCTGATGATAACGTTTTCCTGCTGTTGGCATAGGATTGTTTTTGTAATAAATCATAGTATCATGAACATTAAATCCAATTTTTTTAAAAAACAATGCTTGTTTAAAAGATGTTAAAGTTTCACTTCCATTATCTGTTTTATCACCAACAACCCAGATAATTACACCACCAATTTTTAATATTCTATATAATTCTTTTACTATTTTTTCAAATTGAAAATCATAACCATTATAATTTCTTAAATCATCATAAGGAGGTGAAGTTAAAATCATATCTACAAAATTATTTTTAAATAATTTCATAGTGTCAAGACAATTTTCATTATATATATTATTTAATTTCATAATATTTTTTATTTATACAAAAATATTAAAACATTTTTAAATTTTCATTAAAAAAATTTTTTTTCAAAAAAACGATAAAATTTTAATAAAAAAAAATCATTTTTTCAAAATAAATTTGGAAATTTCTTTTATTGTTTTATCCATATTTTTGAAAGAAAAATTTAATCTATTTTTAATTTTTTCATTTGAATATATTGAAATTTTTTGTGATAAAATTGCAGTTTCTTTTGTTATTTTTGGTTCAGCGAAAAATAATTTACTTCTGAGAAATTCCAAACGCCAAAAAATTGATAATAAAAAAGAATTTGCTAATATTTTAGGCGCTCTTTTATTTAAATGTTTTGCAATTTTTTCTAAAATTTCTTTATAAAAATAATTGTTTTCCGACACAATAAATCTTTCATTAGAAATATCGCTTTCCATTAGTTCAATCATTATTTTAACAAGGTCTTTAACATCAACAAAAGCCGTTTTACCCGAAGTGTAAAATGGTAAACCATTATAAACAGTGTTAAAAAATGTCAAAGAACCATTTTTAAAATCTCCAATACCAAAAATTATAGATGGATTTACAATTACAGCATTTAAACCCTCGGCAATTGCTCGCCATACTTCTAACTCTGCTTCAAATTTTGTTTGTGAATAATAATAATTTTTTTCATTTGTCCTTTCTGTTTCTTCTGTTATGTAAGTATTTTTTTCCTCCTCACCCATAACAGTAATGGAACTTACATAACATAATTTTTCAATTTTATTTTCTAAAGCAACATCTACAATGTTTTTTGTTCCTTCTACATTTACTTTTTTCATCATTTTTTTTTTTGAGGAATCAAATGAAATCAAAGCAGCACAATGAAAAATTTTTTTTGCATTTTTTGTAATATTTTGTAAAAAATCATAATCTAAAATATCTCCTTTTTTCCATATAATTTTATCAAACATCTTTTTATATTCATTAGGATAAAAAAAAGAAAAAAGATTAATAACATTTTTCAAATTTTTATCAGAGCGTTTTATAGCAATAATTTTTTGATTTTTTTTTACAAGGTCCAAAAGTAAATGAGAACCAACTAAGCCTGTGCCACCTGTTACAACAACCATAAAATATTTTTTTTTACAAATTAATAAAAAAATTTTAATTTTGAAAAAATTAAAAAAATGTCAAAAAAAAATAAAGGAAAAGTAAATACTCCTGTTGTTCAAACAGAAAAACAAAAAAATTATTTATTAAAATATGTATGGGATCAATATGAACTTTGGGACGCAACAGCAAACGAATTGAAAGGAAGAATTAGTAAATGGGAAAAAAGAGTTCTTTGGTTTATTATTCTCGGAGCAGTACTTGGAACATTTTCTGCTTTTGCAGATTCACAGTCAAAATCAACAGATATTACATTTTTGAATAAAATTTTTTCCTTTCTTTCTGATTATTATTTTCAACATATTTTAGCAATAACAAGTACTTTTTTCATAGGTTTTGCATCTTTTGCTGGCGGAAGAATTCTAACTCAGGAAGAAGAAAATTTAAAATTAAACACAAGAGCAGCAGCAGAAACTTTTAAATCTGAAGCATATCGTTATATTTTTTCCTCTCCACCTTATAATGAAAATAGAGATTTAGAACTTACTATATTTATCAGTAATATGAATAAAAAAATGTCAGAAATAGAATATGAAGTAACTTCTGAAGAAAAATTAAATGAAAATGAATGGAGAGAAATTTTTCCAGATGAATCAACTTTCAAAATAGAAGATTATATAAAAAAACGTGTGGAAGGACAGGTAAAATGGTATTTAAATAAATCTAAAAATTTTCAAGGAAAAATTAAAAAATATAAAACAAGAACTTTTATACTTGGTGCTTTTGGAGTTGTATTGGGAACTCTTGCTTCAAGTGGAATAACAGAATTATCAGTTTTTATTGCTATGATAACTTCTGTAACTGCTTCTATATCTGGCTATTTTGCATCACATAAATATCAATCTTTGGTTATTAGTTATCAAGCAACAGCAGACCGTTTAAAATTAAATATTGCTAAGTGGGAAAGAAATAATAAAATAAACGATGCAAGTGATAGTGCATTTGTTGAAAAAAATGAAGATATTTTATCTTTAGAACATTCCGCATGGGTGGCAAAACTTAGTAAAAAAGAAAAAAAAGAAGAAAAATTTTAAAAAAATCGGTGTTTTTAGAAAAAATTTTTTTTTGAAAATATTAAAAAAATTGGTGTTTTTGGAAAAATGTTTTTGAAAACATTAAAAAAATCTGTTTTTTTTGAAAAAATTTTTTTCAAAAAATGCCGAATTTTTTGAAAAAAATTTTTTATAAAATATTAACAATCTTTTTTCATCAATTTAGTGTAATGCTTGTAAAAAAGACTTATAGTTTCTATTCCCTTATAAAAATTGAATAAAGGATAATTTTCATTAGGAGAATGTATTGCATCAGATTCTAAACCAAAACCCATTAAAATAGATTTTATACCTAAAATTTCCTCAAAAGCAGCAACTATTGGAATACTTCCACCGCTGCGAACAGGAATAGGCTTTTTATCAAAAGCTTCTGTATATGCTTTTTCTGCGGCTTTGTAAGCTATCATATCTGTTGGAGAAACATAAGCTTGTCCACCGTGTAATGCTTCTACTTTTACTTTGCAATTTTTCGGAGCGATATTTTTAAAATGCGCTTCAAATAATTTACTGATTTTTTCATTATCTTGAAACGGAACAAGGCGCATAGAAATTTTTGCTTTTGCTACTGAAGGCAAAACTGTTTTTGCTCCTTCACCTATGTAGCCACTCCAAATTCCATTTACATCAAGAGATGGACGAATTCCTGTTCGTTCATTTGTTGAATAACCTTTTTCTCCGGAAACATCATTTAAATCAAGAGCTTTCTTATAATCTTCTAGATTAAATGGTGCCTTAGACATTTCTTTTCTTTCTTCCTTAGAAATAATTTGAACATCGTCGTAAAAATTAGGAATAGTAATTTCATTATTTTCATTTGTCAATGAAGCAATCATTTTACAAAGAACATTTGCAGGATTAGCAACTGCCCCACCAAAAAGTCCAGAATGTAAATCTCTATTCGGTCCCGTAACTTCTACCTCCATAAAACTTAAACCACGTAAACCAGTTGTAATGGAAGGAATATCCTGAGCTATCATTCCAGTGTCAGAAACAAGAATAATATCTGCTCTAAGCATTTCTTTATTTTCTTCGCAAAATTTCCCTAAATTTGGAGAACCAATTTCCTCTTCTCCTTCTATCATAAATTTAATGTTGCAAGGAAGATTGTCAGTTTTCATCATAAATTCAAAAGCTTTTGCATGCATAAATGCTTGTCCTTTATCATCATCTGCTCCTCTTGCATAAATAATTTCATCTATTATTTGTGGTTCAAAAGGCGGAGTTTTCCAAAGCTCCAAAGGATCCACAGGCATTACATCTGTATGTCCATAAACCAAAACCGTCGGAAGCTTTTCATCTATAATTTTTTCGCCGTAAACTATAGGATTTCCCTTAGTTTCATAAATTTCTGCTTTATCAGCTCCAGCTTCTAATATTGTTTTTTTCCAATATTCCGATGCTTTATACATATCTGGCTTATGTTTAGCCAGAGAACTTATAGAAGGTATTCTGATTAAACCAAATAATTCGTCAAGAAAACGTTGTTTGTTTTCTTTTATGTAATCCAAAATTTGATAATGTTCCATTATAATATTTTTTAAAAACAAATAAAGCGATTTTTTATAAAAAAAAAAATTATTTTTTCTTTTTATAAAAAGGTTCAGAAAATACTTTATATTCGTCCATTCTTAAAATGGAATATTTAAAATAAGAAATAAAAAAACCTAAACCATAAGAAATTAATTGAATGTAAGAACTCCAAACTGAAATCAAGCCAACTATGGGATTTTTGTTTTTAATTGTAGAATCTATAAAAATTAATAAATTATAAATGCTCAAAGTATAAGCAAAAAAAGGAGTCAATATTGGATCTATGGAAAAACTCATGTATTTTATTGCAAACAAAAAAAATACTACAAATAAAGTTGGAAAAACATAAAATATTTTAAATGTCTCCGGATAAATTAGAGAAATTACATAACGAGTTTTTCCGAACTTAAAAACCTGCTTTTGAAATTGTTCTAAAGATGTTCGCCTTTTGTGGTAAACTGTCACATTATCAAGAAGTTTAGTTCGGAAACCTTGTTTTATAATTTCAATGCTAAAAACCATATCTTCTCCGGGATGCATTTTTGTAACAGGAAAACCGCCTATTTTTTCAAAAACTTTTTTAGAAATTCCCATATTAAAACTTCTGGGATAAAATTTTGAAATGTGTTTTTTGTTTCCTCTAATTCCTCCGGTTGTAAAAACAGAAGTCATAGAATAGCTAATGGCTTTTTGTAAAAAATTGAAAGATTTATGAGATTTATCTGCTCCACCAAAACAATCTACAAAATCTCTTTTTAATTCTTTATTAATTGTAAATAAAGTATCTTTTTGCAAAATGCAATCTGAATCAAAAAATAAAAAATAATTTCCTGTGGCATTTTTCATAGCAAAATTTCGAGCAATAGATGGACCTTCATTCTCCTTGAAAAAATATTTTACATTTAAATTTTTATATTTTTTAATAATTTCCTCAGATTTTATTTTAGAACCATCTTCAACCACAACAACTTCAAAATCTTTAAAAGTTTGTTTTTCTAAACTGTCAAATAATTCTTTAATTTCGTCTGGACGATTATAAACTGGAATAATAATTGAAAATTTTATATCTTTCATTTTAATTTTTTTTCAAATATCAAAACAAAACGTTTTTTTTAAAAAATTATTTTATCATAAAATTCAATAAATTTTCTTCTTCTATATAAGCTTTTAAATTATCACCAATTTTAATTTCACCTTTTCCTTTTGGTGTTCCGGTGAAAATTAAATCTCCAATTTTCAAAGTTATAAATTTGGAAACATAAGATATGATTTTATCGAAAGAAAAAATCATATCCTTAGAATTTCCTTTTTGGTAAATTTTGCCGTTTTTTAATAATTTGAAATTTATATTATTCAGATTATCGAATTTAGATTTTTTTAAAAAAGTCCCCAATGGAAAAGAATAATCGAAAGATTTAGATATTTCTAATGGCATTTCATTTGCCTTTTGATTTTTTTGTAAATCTACGGCTGTAAAATCAATTGCAATTCCAATTTCATTATAATATCTATGAGCAAATTTTTCGGAAATATTTCTTCCTAATTTACAAATTTTCAAAATCAATCCGGCTTCATAATGAATTTCATTTGAAAAATTAGGATAAAAAAACGGTTCATTTTTTCTTAGAATTGATGTTTCTGGTTTCAAAAAAAAATGAGGTTTTTCTTGAAAAATTTTTTTTGAATCATTGTAATGAAATTTAAAATTTTTTACAATAGCTATAATTTTCATAATTTTTTTTTATAAAAATGTATCATTTATTTTTTTTTATTTTTCTTTTTAAAAAAGGTTCTACAATAAAAATTTGTAATAAGGAAAGAAATATTGAAATGGAAATTGCATCTTTAATTGATGTATTTAAATTTGTATCTTTACAAAAATGAAAATAAAATATATATGAGATAGAAAATCCTATAAAGTAGAAAAAAAACAATAAAATACGATTTTTCATATTATTTTTTTAAATATTATTTTACAAAAATAATTTAAAATTTTTAATAAAAACATTAAATTTGAGAAAAAATTAAATTATTATAGTAGATTTTAGAATGGTAAAATAATTTTTGAAATTTAATAATTCTTTAAAATATTAAAAAAATAAGCGTATTTGAAAAAAAAAATTTTTTTTGAAAAAAATTTTTTATAATTTTGAAAAATTATTTTTTTAAAATATATATGAGGTTATTTCAAATTTTAATTTTTTGTTTTATTATTTTTTCTACTCAAATTTATTCTCAAAATAAAAAAGATGCAAATGGAAGAAAACAAGGCTTTTGGAAAGTTTATAAAGATGGAAAAGCTTTTTATGAAGGAAATTTTAAAGATAATCTCCCAATAGGAGAATTTAAGCGTTTTTATAAAAATGGAAAAATTAAAGCAATTATAAATCATATAAGAGACGAAGATTTGTCTTTTGTAAAATATTTTGACGAAAAAGGAAAATTTATTGCAGAAGGACATTATAGAAAAAGACAAAAATACGGCTTATGGAAATATTATGACTCTTCAAATGGAAAATTAATCTCTGAAGATAATTTTGAAAATGGAAAATTAAATGGATTATCTAAAATTTTTTATGATAATGGATTTATTTATGAAAAAACTATCTATAGAAACGGTATGAAAAATGGAGTTTCAAAGCAATTTTTTAAAGAAAAAAATAAACAGGGAAAAATAAAAATTGGATATGTTTACAAGAATGATAAACTAAATGGAAATATGCAATTATTTTTTGAAAACGGACAGCTGGAAATAAAAGGAAAATATAAAGAAAATAGAAGAGTGGAAAACTGGATTTTTTACAAAAAAAACGGAGGAATAAAACAAGAAATAAAATATGATGAAATGGGAACACCTGAAAATAAACACGAAATAGAAGAAAGAGAAAATAATATTTTAAAAAAATATGAAGACGAATATCAAATGCAAAAATATAAATTACAAGACTTAGATAAAAAATTAAGAAAAGGAGTCAGAGATATGAGAAATTTTTAAATTTTTGGAAAAAACATTAAAAAAAATTCATTTTTTGAAAAAGATTTTTTTAAATTATAAAATTCATTAAAATTTGTCGTTTTTTTGAAAAAGATTTTTTTTAAAAAAATGACGATTTTTTAATGATTTATTTATATTATTTTTTTTAATTTTATAAAAAAATAAAAAATTTTTTTATTTATATCATCAGAAATTCTGAAAAAATAAACTGCACTTAGATAAATAATAAAAATTATAGAACTTCTAATAAAAATATCAAAATATAAGTTTTCAAAACTTTTTATGAAAAACACAGCGAAATAAGAAAAAAAAGCAATGGAAAATAAAATTATGTATTTATAATTGAAAACTTTCATATTAAATTTTATGTGCAAAAACAAATATTTTGAAAAATTAAAAAATAAAGTGGATATCATAGAAGCAAAAGCTGCACCAACAATTCCATAAATTGGAATAAAAATATAATTTGTAATTATTATTATACCAACAAACATTAAAATTAAATAAGTGTGAACTTTGTAATATTTTGATGTGTCAATAATTACTCCATTTGTTCCTGCTATCATAGCAATCAAATTCGCAACAGAAATAAAAAAAATTACATATTTCCCACTTTCAAAACCTTCTAAAATCCTAAAAATATTATCTACATTTCCCCATATTCCTACAAAAAATAATAAAGCTACCAAAGTTTGATTAATGCAGGTTTTTTGATAAATAATTTTTATACTTTCAATGTCATTTTTTTTCCATAGATCAGCAATAACAGCAGAAGTAATTTTTAATAAAGCACGAGATGGAATTAAAATTATCGTTCCAAAATAAAAACAAATATTATAAATTCCAAGATTTTGTAAATCCACAATGGAGGCAAGCATCAAAGTATCAATGGATGAAATTGCCATCGCACTTAAACCTGTAATTAAACCAAAAACAGAAACTGAAAACATGTTTTTTTTCATTTCTTTTGTTAAAAAATCTAAGCGAGGAAACAGATTAAATTCTCTTCTGTAAATTAAAACCAAGATTATAAAAACTGCTGGCGAACAAAATGAAATTACATAAAAAATGACAAATTGATGAAAATTTATATAGGAAAAAAAATATAAAACCACAGAAATTAAAACTAATATCCTTATAAATATTTCCTTAAAAAAAATGCCTAAAATTATATCGTATAAAACTTTATTATAAGTATCCAGAACAGTGAAAATTAAATAAAAAAATGTAAAAGGAATAATAAAATCTATGTATTTTATAAATAAATCAGCATCAGAATAATTCTCTAATAGAATTGGTTTTAAAAAAATAAAAATTATTAGAAATAATAAAAAACCTATGAAAATTACAAAAAAAGTTAAAAATAAAAATCCGTTATGATTTTTTTCTTTATCACGAAAATAGGTAAATAAACGAGTTATAACACTGTTGAAACCAAGTGCAGCAACATTTGAAAATATTAAAACAAAATGAACTAATAATTTTAAAAATCCAATTTCCTCTGTTTTTAATAATTTCGCGAAAATAAAAACATTTATTACAAAACCTAAAAATACACCAATATAAGTGTAAATACTACCTTTTATTGTTTGTCTTTGTATTTCCACAATTTATTTTTTATAAAAAATAATTTAAAATTTTTTTAAAAAGAAAATAACATTCCAACAATAGTTGCCGATAATAAAGAGGCTATTGTTCCGCCGATTAATGCTTTTATTCCAAATTTAGAAAGTAAAGTTTTTTTATTAGGTGCTAATGAACCTATTCCTCCGATTTGTATTCCGATGGAGGCAAAATTAGCAAAACCACATAAAATATAAGTTGCCATTATTACAGATTTTTCCTCAGCAAATTTTCCGGCTTCTTTTAAATCAGCAAGACTTATATATGCAATAAATTCACTCATAATTACTTTTTCGCCAAGCAAACGACCTACTAAAGTAATATCCTCAAAAGTTACTCCGAGTAACCATATCAAAGGAGAAAAAACATAACCAAGTATAAATTGCAAACTTAAACCGTCGTATTGTTTTGAAGTAAAATCTTCTATCAAAGAATTTAAACCAAGATTTTCGCCTATTAAATCTTTTAAAATATAATTTCCCATAGCAATGAAAGCTACGAAAACAAGCAACATAGCGGCAACATTTCCGGCAAGTTTTAAACCTTCGGTTGTACCATTTGCCATCGCTTCCAAAAAATTACTTCCGATTTTTTCCGCTTTTATATCTACTCTTTTATTTGTTTTTTCTGTTTGTGGAACAAGTATTTTAGAAATAACTATGGCACCAGGAGCAGCCATTATAGATGCAGTAAGCAAATGTTTTGCATAATATAAACGCATTTCTGGGTCATCACCTCCGAGAAAACCAACATAAGCGGCTAAAACTCCTCCGGCTATGGTTGCCATTCCTCCGATCATAACCAATAAAATCTCAGATTTATTCATTTTATCAAGATATGCTTTTATCATTAATGGCGATTCTGTTTGTCCGAGAAAAATATTTCCTGCAACAGAAAGACTTTCTGCACCAGATAGTTTTAATATTTTTGTCATTAACCAAGCTAATCCATAAACTACTTTTTGAATAATTCCTAAATAAAATAAAACGCTTGTCAGTGCAGAAAAGAAAATTATTGTCGGAAGAATTTGAAACACAAATATAAATCCAAATTTTTCTGTATTAACTAAATCATTGAATAAAAATTCACTTCCTTCTCTTGTGAAATCTAAAACAACTATAAAAAAACTACTAATTATTTCAAAAAAAGATTGTATAAAAGGAATTTTTAAAATTCCAATTGCTAATAAAATTTGTATAGATAAACCTGTTATTACAATTTTCCAAGAAATTGCTTTGCGATCACTACTAAAAAAATAAGAAATTGCAATCAAACAAATTAAACCAAGTAAACCTCTTGCTATTCCGATGAGCATAATTGTTTTTTTAAATTTTTTCTAAAATTATTATTTTTTTTTAATAAAAAAATTATTGAAAATAAAAAAAAAAAATGGCTATGGAACCTTTTTGTAAAATCATAAAAAATTAAAAATTTTGCCATTTTTTGAAAATATTTTTTTTTTTTCAAATTCAATAATTTTTTTGATTTTATTTGTAATATTTTAATTTTTAAATTTAATTTTAAATTATGAAACATAAAATTTATTTATTATTTCTTCTTTCTTTTTTATTTTGTGATTTTATTTTTTCACAAAATGAAGCTCGTTTGTTGCGTTTCCCATCTCTCTCGAAAACCCAGATTGTTTTTTCTTATGCTGGTGATTTATATTCTGTTGGACGTTCCGGAGGTACTGCAAGAAAATTAACAAACAATGAAGGTTTTGAAATTTTTGCAAAATTTTCTCCGGACGGAAAAGAAATTGCTTTTACTGGACAATACGATGGAAATACAGAAGTTTATAAAATTCCATCTATTGGAGGTTCTCCTGAACGTTTAACGCACACCGCAACTCTTGGTAGAGATGATGTAGCCGATAGAATGGGACCGAATAATATTGTTATGAGTTGGACAAAAGATGGAAAAGAAATTGTTTATCGTTCACGTAAACAAACTTTTAACTCTTTTGTTGGACAACTTTTTAAAGTTTCCAATGATGGTGGAATGTCTGAGGAATTACCACTTCCAACCGGAGGATTTTGTTCTTATTCGCCTGACGGAAATAAACTCGCTTTTAATAGAGTTTTTCGTGAATTTAGAACTTGGAAATATTACAAAGGTGGTATGGCTGACGACGTTTGGATTTACGATTTCAAATCAAAAGAAACAGTAAATATTGGAAGTAATGATGCACAAGATATTTTTCCAATGTGGATAGATAAAGAAATTTATTTTTTATCTGACAGAGAACGAATTATGAATTTGTTTGTTTATAACACAGAAACAAAAAACATTAAAAAAGTAACAGATTTTAAAGAATATGATATAAAATTCCCATCTGTTTTTGATGATGAAATTATTTTTGAAAATGGAGGTTTACTTTATGTTTTCAATTCAAAAACGCAAAAATCAACAAAAATTGACATAGAAATTGCAAATGATTTTTCTTACAGTCGAGATGAATTAGTTGATGCTTCAGATTATATAAATACTATGGATATTTCTCCAAATGGAGAACGTCTGTTAATTGGAGCAAGAGGAGAAATTTTTAGTATTCCTGCAAAAAATGGAATTACAAGAAATTTAACTCAGGATTTTAAATCACATGATAGAGATGCTATTTGGTCACCAGATGGAAAAAATATTGCTTATATTTCTGATAAAAGTGGTGAGTATGAAATTTACATTAAAAATCAAAATGGAGAAGAAGATGCCATTCAATTAACAAAAAACGGTGATACTTATAAATACAATTTAAGATGGTCGCCGGATAGTAAGAAAATTTTATGGTCGGATAAAATGCTAAGGTTGAGTTATGTAGATGTAGAATCAAAAAAAATAACTTTGGTAGAAAAATCAGAAGTATGGGAATTTAGAAATTTTGAATGGTCTTCAGATAATAAATGGATAACTTATACTCGTCCAGAAAGTAATAAAATGCATAAGGTTATTTTGTATAATGTAAAAAATAAGAAAAAAACAGAAATCACTAAGGGTTGGTATTCTTCTGGAAGTGCAAAATTTTCTCAGGACGGAAAATATCTAATTTTTACTTCTAACAGAGATTTTTCACCGATTTATAGTTCTACAGAATGGAATCATGCATATTCTGATATGAGCAAAATTTATCTTGTGACTCTTTCAAAAGATACAAAATCTCCTTTTGCTTTCGAAAATGACGAAATAAATTTCGAAAAAGACGAAAAAAAAGATGAAAAAAAAGACGAAAAAGATAAGGATAAAAATAAAGATATAAAAATTGATTTGGAAAATATTCAAAAGAGAATAATTGCATTGCCAATTTCTGTTGGAAGATATTGGAACTTATATGCAAATAATGATAAAATTTTTTATAGAGAATATCATTTAGGAGCGAAAAAAGCTAAAACTAAATTTTTTGATTTAAAATCAAAAAAAGAAACAGATATAGGAAGTTTTGATTTTGAAGCTTCTGCAAATGGTAAAAAATTTCTTATTATAAAAAATAATAAATTTTCTGTAATTGATATTCCAAGTTCTAATGTTGAACCGAAAAAATTTGTTGATATGTCAAATATGAAAATTATTGTAAATAAAAAAGAAGAATGGAAACAAATTTATAATGAAAGTTGGAGACAAATGAGGGATTTTTTCTACGACCCAAATATGCATGGTGTGGATTGGAATAAAATGAAAGAAAAATATGCAAAACTTCTTCCTTATGTAAATCATAGAAATGATTTGAATTATTTAATTGGAGAGCTAATTGGAGAATTAAGCGTTGGACATGCTTATGTAAACGGCGGCGACCGTCCAAGTTCAGAAAGAATAAAATTAGGTTTGCTCGGAGCAAAAATTAGCAAAGACAAATCTGGATATTTTAAAATAGATGAGATTTTAAAAGGTGCAAATTGGAGTAAAAAATTAAACTCTCCTTTGACAAAAATCGGTTTAAATTTAAAAGATGGAGATTTTATTTTAGAAATTGACGGTAATAATTTAAAAGAAGAAAAAGATATTTTTAAATTTTTGATAGGAAAAGCTGGCAAACAAGTTGAATTAAAAGTAAATTATAAGGCTGTAGAAAAGGGAAGTCGTAAAATTATCATCAAAGCAATTTCAAGTGAGAGCGAATTATATTATCACAAATGGGTTCAAAATAATATTGAAAAAGTCAATAAAGCAACAGATGGAAAGGTTGGTTATGTACATATTCCTGATATGGGTGTCCACGGTTTGAACGAATTTGTTGAGCATTATTATCCACAAATAACAAAAAAAGCATTAATTATTGATGACAGAGGAAATGGTGGCGGCAATGTTTCGCCTATGATAATTGAACGTTTAAGACGTAAATTTATTATTGCAAGTGGAACTCGTAATGTTTCTGCAAATATGCCAAGTCCAGATGAAATTCTTATTGGTCCAAAAGTTTTATTGATAAATAATTATTCTGCTTCTGATGGAGATTTATTTCCATTTCGTTTTAAAGCACAGAAAATGGGAAAAGTTATAGGTGTTCGTTCCTGGGGAGGTGTTGTTGGAATTCGTGGCTCTTTACCTTTTGTTGACGGTGGAGATTTACGTAAACCAGAATTTGGACATTTTTCTACAGACGGAAGCAAATGGGAAATAGAAGGTTATGGTATTGATCCTGATATTGTTATTGATAATGACCCAGCAAAAGAATATCAAGGAGAAGACCAACAATTAAATAAAGCTATAGAAGTTATTTTAGAAGAGATGAAAAATTTCAAAATGAAAATTCATAAAAAACCTCCATTTCCAAATAAAACAAAATAAATTTATTTGAATTATAATCTGCCGTTTTTTGAAAAAAATTTTTTCAAAAAACGGCAGATTTTTTAAAATTTTATTTTAAAAATCAAAAAATTTTTTTGAAAAAAATGGCATTTTTTTAAGATTTTTTATAATTAAAAAATCAAAATCAAAAAAAATGTCAAAATTTTCATGTTTTTAAATTATTAAAAAAAAAATTTTTTTTCATAAAAATGACATTTTTTTACGAATTTTATAAATTTAAAAAAAATAAAAAAACACCTTATGCATCAAGCGTCCACGCCATAGCCGTTTTCTAAGGAATAAATTATTGATTTTAAGGCAATTATAATTCTTTTTTTTGATATAAAAAATAATATTTTATGTTTTCTCTCATAAAATCTTATTTTTCGAATGAAAACAAATATTTCGCCTTCGATACTTCAAGATTTTACAAAGAATTTATCCGATTTATTTTCTATCGAATAATAGAAGCAAGTCTCAAAAAATAGGTTTTTTAAAAAGAAATTTTGTAAAATAAAAGCATTGAAATCTTAAATTTATTATTACATAGCTTTGGAAAAGAACATCTTTCTTAAATGCCATTCTTTTCTTTATGATAACAAACAGGAAAAAGCATTACAAAA